>DAHUZD010000008.1 GCA_027306745.1 Acidobacteriaceae bacterium | reverse complement strand
AGGATGGGGCGCAGACGTTTGCCGCCAGCGAAAACACTGTGGCGCACAGCGCTGTGGATGGACTGTGGAATCGTGTCAGCCGGAGGCAGGAGGCGGTCGAGCGCTTGATCGATCCGCTCGACACCGGAGTGAAGGATTTTTTGTACGTCGACGGGCATCAGTTTCCATCATACCGAAGGACGGCAACGGAGTAGAGATACTCTCAGCGCAAGAGCCTTTTCGGGCAGAGTGTTTGCGATTATGAAAGCGGCATGTTCCCGCTCTCCCCGACTCAAGCCAAAAAATGGCTTGAATGGGGCACCCACTTGAATTTTCTCTGACTATTATTTTTGTGGCATGAGCACGAGCGTGTGCGTGGCGGCGGCCTGGACGGCGGCGTCGCTGAAGGGCAGCGCAAAGGTAGTGCCCGCGTACCAATAGGGCCAGTGGTCTTTGTAGTGTGGGCTGAGTGGATCGCCCGACTGGCCGATGACGAGATTCAGCGTGGAGTGGTCGAGGTTGGACAGATCGACGGTCATGCGTTCGGAGGGGCCAAAGCTGCGATGCACCTGCTTGATGGTGCTGTCATCGCCGGATTGCGGCAGGATGCCGGTGCCAGAGAGAGCGCGCAGCCAGGGGATGGCACCGTAGAGGGGATGCTCGACCTCCACAGGATGGACAATACCGTAGCGCCAGTGCGTGAGATTGCGGGGTGCGTGTGCGCTGCGCAGAGCGCGGGTGACGGCTTCGGCAAGAAAGTCATTCCAGTTGGTATAGCCTGGCGCAAGCCAGCGCGCGGGTTGTTGCGAAACAATCTGCTCCTCAACGTAGGAGGATTCTCCCCAGGCGTAGAGCTTCCAATCGTGGCCTAGATGCGGCGCCAGCAGCATCGGCCAGAGCGCCTTGCGTGTGGCGTCCACAAGGGTCGGCGCGGGTGCATCGATGGTGACATCGCCATTCCAAGTGCGGAGCAGGTCAGCGGCCTGACGCAGGCGTGGGCCGGTGTGGCGGGCGTGATCGATGGCGTAGGCCAGCCGCTGGGACAAAGCAAGATCAAGTTCCGAGTGCACATCATTTTGCAGCGCGAGCAGGTCTGCAGCAGAAAGTTTTGGCGTACTGGCCAGCATCTTCCAAATGCGTTCATTGCGATACGGTGCAGCCCAGTTGAGCGTGAGCGGATAGGCGGTATCGTCGGGCGTGACGCGCGCGTTGGCCGTGGCGAGAATGCCGCCGGGCGGATCGTAGCTGGAGGGCATTGCGTCGAAGGGAATGGAACCCTGCCACTCATGTCCGAAGCCGGTGATGGGCGTGGCGCAGAGTCCGTTGGGACGCAGCGGAACTTTGCCGACGGCCTGATAGCCAATGTGTCCGGCGGTGTCAGCATAGACGGCGTTTTGCGGCGGGCCGCCGAAGAGCGCAAAGGCGGCGCGGAATTGCTGCCAGTCTTGCGCGCTATCCACATCATAAAAAGGAACGGTGACGGCGGCGGGGTCGTAGGCTGTCCAGCGCAAGGTGAGCGTGCGCGTTTCGTGATGCAATAGCGGCGTGATGACAGGGCCATGCACGGTGCTGCGCAAATCGAGCACAAGATCCCTGCCGCCACGCACGTGGATGACCGAGCGCGTATGCGTGAAGGGCTGCCAGCCGGTAGGCGTGAGGTAGGCGTCCCCGCGTGTTGACTCAACGTAAATATCCTGCACATCGGCGTAGAGATCGGTGAAGCCCCAGGCGATGTGCGCGTTGTGGCCAACGATGACGAAGGGCAGGCCGGGTAATGTGACGCCAGCGACGTTGAAGTCTCCCGCGGTCAGTTGCGCCTCATACCAAGTGTCGGGGATGGTGTGGTCGAGGTGCATGTCATTCGAGAGCAGGGGCAGGCCCGTGGTGGTGTGCGCGCCGGAAACAGCCCAGTTATTGGAGCCGGGAGTGCAGCCGGGGCAGCCGCTGGCGGCGGGCAGGTGGAGAATTTGTTCCAAGCGTAAAAGATCCTGCGGTGTCGAGCGCTTGCCAAGCTGCGATGCGTCCAGAGGAATCTCCTCCACCTGCTGCGGCGCGGAGATGTCTGGCTGCGAGCTGATGGGCGGATGGTCGCGCCAGGAGCCAACGGGGTAAAGGTCAGCAAGCATGGCGGGCGGCAGCTTGGCGGCGATGATTTCACGGGCGAGCTTGGTGGGAAAATCGGTGGCCAGCATCTGCTGCATGTTCATGCCAATCAGCATGGAGTCGACGGGCGTCCACGGCTGCGGGCGGTTATGGAGCAGGGCAAACTCCGCAGGCAGATGCGCGTGCGTGGTGGCATCGGCGATGTAGGCATTGACGCCGGCGGCATAGTCGGCCAGGAAACGCTGGTCGCGCTCGGGCAGCGCGGCAGTGGCGTTGGCGGCAGCGGGTAGAATTTGCAGAATGCGCTGGGCGCGGTCGTGCTCGATCATCGACGGGCCAAGGATTGCAGCCAAATCGCCCGCAGCATAACGACGAAGCATATCCATTTGCCAGAGGCGATCCTGCGCGGTGACGTAGCCCTGCGCGCGCCAGAGATCGTCTAAATTTTGAGCGGTAATATGCGGCACGCCGTAAGCGTCACGGCGGATGGTGACGGGCGCAGTGAGGCCGGCGAGTGCGATGCGTCCGTCCAGTTGGGGCAGTGCAGCGCGCATACGACGCAGTTGCCATAGCGTACCGAGCCATGCGGTGCAGGCCAGAAAAGCCAGTAGCAAAAGAACGAAAAGGAGCCAGCGCAGACGGCGCGCGCGCGGCTGCGCGAAAGGCTGATGTGCGGCAGAGACTGCGGAGGCAGTGGGTGCGGCCATGCTGGGATGAGTCTAGCAGCGGGGCACGGAGTTGGGGAGGTTTTTGTCTGCGTTTCTGAGCCGCAGGATTTGAACACAGATCGTGCCATAAATACTCATGTCTCGGCTGCTTCGCGGATGGATGCTCATCTGTGAGGCCTGATCCAAGGCCCAAAGCCCTAACTGGGCCACCGCATTCTATCCATCGTACGGATGACGATATGAATCCATCCAATGGACGATCGCTATGTCGATCGAATGATTCTAGCAATGCCTACATATCTATATGTAGCCTCCATGTAGCGTCCAAGTTCCTGACGAAAAATATTTTTAGGAGTTCCCCGTGAACTCGGGAACAACAGATTCCAGCCCGTTCATGGTGCATGCACGTGTGGATTCCGTTTCTGTTGATTGCTAATTTTTTTTGGATGGCGCAGAAATGCTGGATGTAAAGCTGATGATGAACATGCAGTTCGAGCCGAAAAATTTCCGCACTATCTCCTTGCCGGTATTCGTAACCCTCTTGCTCGCCCCCCTATGCTTCATGGGTGATGGTCAACCAATCGATGCTCAGGCTATCTCTAGTGCGCAACCTGTCGCCATGTCTATGCAGCAGCATTATGACGCCGCGGAGCAATATCAGTCGGAAAATGAATTCGAGCAGGCAAAAAATCAGTATCAATTGTTTCTGGCGGAGGCTTTGCGAAAGATAGCCAGCAATCGTGTTCATCTAGGGAAATATGAAGAAGCCACGCCGCTCTTTGACGCAGCGCTAAAAATCACTCCAAATGATCCAGAACTCCTCATGGATTATGCTCAGGCGGCCTTCGCCGTCAATGACAATGTTCGAGCGAAAACGCTGGCTCAAGAAGCGATCCATGTCTATCCAGACAATGCGAATCCTGTCAGCATTGCCGCCGCACATTCCGTGCTTGGGCGTGCACTGTGGGCATTAGGAAGCCGCCAGGAGGGACTGAAGCAACTTGAAGAAGCAGAGGATATTGATCCGTCATTATTCAACGGACACAGCTTGTCTACTGCCTATCTGGCGTTGGCTGATAAACAAGCCGCAGAAAAACTTTTCACGAAAATGCTGCACATGTATGGTGATTCGGCCGCGTTGCATATGGATTTTGGCAGGTCTTATGCAGTCGCAGGTGACTTGGATGAATCAATTCGAGAGTTCAAATATGCAATTCAAGAAGATAATCGTCTGCCAGGACTGCATTATTCCTTGGGGGCAGCCTATTTACTGAAATATGGAAATACATACTTCCCTGAAATTAAAAAAGAACTCCAAACGGATCTTTCCACTGATCCAAGAGACAGCTTGAGCTATTACCTGCTTGGCTATATTGCATTTCAGCAGCATGATCTGCCCAATGCGATATTGAACCTTAGTCATTCTGTCAGATTAAATAAGCAAAATCCTGATGCGTGCCTGATGCTTGGAAAGATTTATTTTGACATGGGAAAAACAGCAGAGGCAGAGGTTGCACTGCGCCAGGCAATCGATACGACACATGACCCATCCAGAAATCATTATCAGATCAAAGGTGCCTACTATGAGCTAGGCCGGATACTTATGCAGAATGGTCACGCGGCTGAAGGAAAAAAATATATTGAGATATCAGAAAGCTTGTTATTGCAAAATAAATCCTTGGACAAGGAAAACATTACCGGAGTTGCTGCATTTCACCCGACGGCCATAATAAATATCACACCTGATGACGTTGATAAAAATAAGTTAAAAGCCGTTACCAAATATAACGAAAATCTGGGGCTTGCGATCGCTGATGTGTACAACAATATGGGTGTAATTTCGGCAATTGGCAACGAATATCTTGATGCAATCCAATACTTCAAACAGGCATCATCTTGGAACCCATCCATGGATGGCATCGATAAAAATTTAGGCCGAGCACTATTTAAGGCGCAACAGTATACAGAGTCAATTCAGCCACTGACGGGTGCATTGGCTGCAAATCCGAGCGATATACAAATACGGACCATGCTCGGTATGAGTGAGTTCTACGTTAATGACTTTAGTCATGCCGTGACGACATTAAGGCCAATTGAGTCTGAAGTTCAATCGATTCCCTTGCTCGGCTATATGTATGCAGAGTCTCTGGTAAAAACTGGAAATCTTGACGATGGTATTCATCGGCTGGAGGATTTGGCGAAGAAGAGTCCCGGTAATGAACTTCTCCACGATGCAATAGGAGAGGCTTACGCTGCCAAACGCGCCAGGGCTGAAGCATATACGGCAACAAAATAGTGATACAAGCAGGTCTATGGCCAATTGCAAATTTTATATTCTTAATGAAATAAACGCAGATTCACTTCGTGATTTCGCAGTTGATATCAGGCAAACATGTTCATAGTTAAAGAACAATTATGAGAAATATCGCGAACAATTGGAATATCTTAAGTGGAGACTAACTATGTTCTGTAGTGATGAAGCAGTAGATGGAAGTTACATTGTAAACATAAAAAAAACTGGATCAAGTTATGCATCATCTATTGGTTTCCACCTGAGGACATTTTACATACTCGTGTCTATTTTCGTTCTCTGCTTGTCGTCCGATCTCAGTGCCCAAATGCAAGATCCAACCGACATTGCCAGTGGGATGCAAACAGCACAGCAGGGCGGATCGGCAACTGCCGGTGAGTTTGCTCCGGTTCTGGATTCAGAAAAGCGCCCAATAACCGCCGGCGGATTTGTCGCTGTGGGTCCCATTGTTTATCAGGATATTACGAAACAAGCTGGATTGTCGGGCTGGAAGCATCAAATGGGCACGCCGCAGAAAGATTATATTATCGAAGAGCTTGGCTCCGGAGTAGCTTTGCTTGACTACGACAATGATGGATGGCTCGACATATATCTTGTCAATGGATCCACTTATGATGCAATGAGCGGAAAGGCTACACCTCCGCATGCTGCTCTCTTCCACAATAACCACGATGGAACTTTCACCAACGTAACAGACAAGGCGGGGGTTGCAAATGACCGATGGGGATTTGGAGTTGCAGTAGGTGATTACGATAACGATGGGTGGCCGGATATTTTTGTATCGAACATGGGAGGGAACCGTCTATACCATAACAACCACGATGGAACCTTCACGGATGTAGCGCAAAAATCTGGCGTGACGTTGGGAAATTGGTCGACTGGAGCAAGTTTTGGGGATTATGACGGAGATGGCAGGCTGGATTTATT
>DAHUZD010000005.1 GCA_027306745.1 Acidobacteriaceae bacterium | reverse complement strand
AGTCTTCGCCTTCGGTCACAGCGCCTTCGGTCTGATCTGTGGCGAAGGAGTTGCCGGTAAAGCGCTCATAGTAGCGATGGCGGCGGCGGGAGTAGACACGGCGGTAATGCACATTGGTTACGGAGCGGTGATGCCGACGTGCGGCCATGCGGTTGTGCACGCGCGCGGTCTCATGCAGTGCGGAGGCCTGAGCACCTGGCTTTTCACTGGAGTTTTGCACGCTGGCCGCGGCCGTGACTGGAGCGTTAGAGCTTTCCGCTGCGGGAGCTGCGTTTGCGGGCAGAGCCAGGAAGCCGAGCGCGAATAGCACCACCGATGCCTGAACTGCGCGCCGCGCTGGCCAATTCGCCGGGAGAAGATGAAAAAAGAACCGCATAGTGTTTTGAACTGCCATTCACAAAAAATTCTTGGTGCGTTGACCAAATTGTGCTGTACCGGAACGTCCCTGTCTACAGTATCGGCGATCTGAGGCGGCAGGCAAAGGAAAAGTTTGCCGTTTGCCGCCCGCAAGGCTCTGGCTCCTGGCTAAATGCCACAAAACCCAAATCGGGAATCTACTCAGTACTGTTTTTTCGCAAGAAGGCCGGGATGTCGAGCGGGTCGTCGGCCTCAAGCTCCTGTGCAGTCGCGGGGGCGGAGATGGCGGCGGTAGCGAACAAATCCTCCGCATGCGCATGGCTCCGCGTGGAGGGATAGCGCATCGGCTCTGGCTCTTCAACATAGGCGTGCGCGGCCTGCGGCAGCGCATCTGGCGCGACTACGCCAGCGGCGGAAGTGTGTTGCTCCATCGGAGAAACGTGCGGAACTGGGGCATAGGCTTCGTCCTCATCCACCTCACTGGCAAAACGCGCTTTGGGCGCAGTTCCATCGCCGGAATGCATCGTGGCCGTGGCTGGCCGCAGCATTTTCTCGCGCCGCTGCGGCGTTTCGTGGCGAAAGCCGGTGGCGATCACGGTGATCTTGATCTCATCGCCGAGCGACTCATCCATGACCGCGCCAAAGATGATGTTGGCGTCCTCATGCGCGGCGCTTTGGCTAATCATGGATGCCTCGTTGACCTCACTGAGCTTGAGCGTGCTGGAGCCGCTGATGTTGATGAGGATGCCCCGCGCGCCATCGATTGCGCCTTCCTCCAGCAACGGGGAGGCCATGGCCGCGTGTGCGGCTTCCATGGCGCGATTGGCTCCGCTGCGCACCGCCGTGCCCATCACGGCATAGCCCATGCCAGCCATGGTGGTTTTTACGTCGGCAAAGTCGCGGTTGATGATGCCAGGGATGGTGATGATGTCGGAGATGCCTTGCACGCCCTGGCGCAGCACATCGTCGGCGATGCGGAAGGACTCAAAGAAGCCAGCGTCCTTGGCCACGTTCAACAGCCGCTCGTTGGGGATGACGATCATCGTGTCCACGCTGTCGAGCAGCTCTTCCAACCCACGCTCAGCCTGCAACCGACGGCGCTTACCTTCAAAGCCAAAGGGCCGCGTGACCACAGCTACGGTGAGCGCGCCCATTTCGCTGGCCAGCGAAGCAATCACCGGAGCTGCGCCGGTGCCAGTGCCGCCGCCCAGACCGGCTGTGACAAAGACCATATCTGCGCCGTCGAGTGCCTCCAGAATTTTTTCTGAATCCTCCAGCGCGGCCTGCCGTCCGATGTCGGGATTCGCCCCTGCACCCAGGCCGCTGGTGCGCTTGACGCCCAACTGCAACTTTACCGGAGCCTTGGAGAGCCGCAGCGCCTGCACATCCGTGTTGGCGGCGATAAACTCCACGCCCTCGACGTTGGCTTCAATCATGCGGTTGACGGCGTT
>DAHUZD010000433.1 GCA_027306745.1 Acidobacteriaceae bacterium | reverse complement strand
CTCATCACCGTGGAGACCACGGAGCAGGCGCTGGAGGCGGCGATGATCTTCTTTCAGTACTATCGCGAGCACGCCAACTATCGAGAGCGCACCTATGACTTTGTCGAGCGCGTGGGCATCGACAAGGTGCGTCGCGAGACCATCTATGCCACCGACGCCGAAAAACATGCGCTGCTGGAGCGGTTGCGTAAATCCAAAGCGCTCTCACGCGATGCCTGGCTGGAACGCGATGAGCCATTTACGCCAAATCAGTTTGTACAAATCGAACCTGTGGGAGGGAGAGTGCAATGAACAACTCGAATTGGGTGCGTGTCACGAAGTGTGAAAACATTCCACCGCGTGAGGGCCGTGCGGTGCTGCTCGATGGCCGCGAGGTTGCCGTCTTCAATTTGGGCGGACGCTTCCTGGCCTTGGAAAATAGCTGTCCGCATCGCGGCGGCCCGCTGGCCGATGGCATTTTGAATGGCGACAAGGTGGTTTGCCCGCTGCATGCGCGCAAGGTCTGCCTAAAGTCTGGTGCGATGGAAAAGGCAGAGGCTCACGAACCATGCGTGCAGACCTATGAGGTGCGCGTGCTCGACGGCTACATCGAACTGATGGCGCCAGAGTGGCAGCCGCTTTCGGTTCCTTTGCGCGCCAGCGCCTTCCCGATTGTGGAAACGGCCTGAGCGCGTTGCCGCAATCCTTAGGGCGCGGCATGAAAGAATAGAGGCGTGCAGGCGCAGGCTCTTCGTGTGCTTTCTGATGCGGAAATAGAACTGGCGTTGCAGTCAACGGTGCGAGAAAGGGGGAAGGCATGCCACAAGCGAGCTTTCAAGGATTGCGGGTGCTGGCGCTGGAAAACCGGCGGGCGAATGAGATCGCACGCTTGATCGAAACCTACGGTGGCGCTCCAACCGTGACTCCGGCCATGCGCGAGGTTCCCCTGACCTCCAACCACGAAGCACTGCACTTTGCTGCCACGCTGCTGCGCGGTGAGTTTGACTGGGTTATTTTTCTGACGGGCGCGGGCATCCGCACACTGATGAACTCCGTGGAGACGCAATATGACCGCGAGGAGTTTCTCGCCGCTCTGCGTCAGGTGAAAGTGGCTGCACGTGGCCCCAAGCCATCCTCTGTGCTCAAAGAATTTCAAGTCCCCATCACCGCTGTTGCGCCAGAGCCATGCACGTGGCACGAGCTGATGGAGTCCATCGAAAGAGCCGCCGGCAAAGACATGAGCGGCCTGCGCATCGCCGTGCAGGAGTATGGCGCACCGAACCCGGAACTGCTGGCCGCGCTGGAGGAGCGGGGCGCAAGCGTTACCCGCGTGCCCGTTTACCAGTGGGCCTTGCCAGAGGACGGGACGCAATTGCGCGAAACCGTGCGCGCAATTGTGGAGCGCCGCGTGGATGTAGTGCTCTTTATGAGCGCGGTACAGATCGTGCACCTCTGCCAGATTGCCGAACAAATGCGCTGCTTGGATGGTTTGTACGCCGGACTGCGCGCGATGGTCGTGCTGTCGATTGGCCCCAGCACATCGGAGGAGTTGCGCCGCCGCGGTCTGGAACCGGATATGGAGCCATCGCATCCGAAGATGGGCTTCCTGGTCAACGAGGCCGCGCAATGCGCAGCCGAATTGCTTGCCTCCAAACATGCAGAGCAGGGACTCATCAAAATGCCCAAGCCGGGCAATGCAATTGCACGCGCCGTGCAAAGCTTTGTGCAGGAGACTGCCCCCGCGCTGCTGCGTAAAGCCAAAAAAGAAACGACGGACATTGAGTTTCTGCACGCCATCGGCAGCCGCATGGCCGATGCCGATCCTTTCCATGCCGTGCTGGAACAGGTCGTGGATTTTGTTTCCACGCTCTTCTCCTGCGATTCCTGCTTCCTCTACGTGCTGGAGCAGGATCGGCTGGTGCTGCGCGCCAGCAAAAACCCGCACGCGGATGTGGTCGATCATTTAGGCCTGCGTCTTGGCCAAGGTATCACCGGCTGGGTGGGTCAACACCGCGAACCGGTGGCCATCCCATCCAATGCTTTGAAAGATCCGCGCTTCAAAACCTTTAAGAATCTGCCTGAGGATCTTTTCGAAGCGTTTCTCTCGGTGCCGATTCTCTGCCGCGGCAAACTAGTGGGCGTCATCAATGTGCAACATCGCCAGCCGTATTACCACACGCCGCGAGAGGTGCAGATGATCTCCACCATCGGTTTTCTGGTGGGCGGAGAAATTGAGATGGCCCGCCTGGAGAGCGAAAAGACGAGCCTGTCGGAGCAGTTGGAGACGCGCAAGCTGGTCGAGCGCGCCAAGGGAATTTTGCAGCGCGACCTGGGCCTGACCGAAGAGCTGGCCTACAAAACCATGCAGAAGGAAAGCCGCCAGCGGCGCAAATCCATGCGCGATATCGCCGAGGCAGTCATTCTCAGCGAAGAGCTGCGCCGCGATCAGCCGGCAAAAAAAGCATAAGTCCGCACAACGAAGCGCTTACTCTGCCGCAGGTGCGTGTGGCTCTGCGCCGTCGTGCAGGCGCTGGTCCCCAGAGGCCGACGCATCACCAGAAACCGCATAGGCTACGGCGGCTCCAATCAGCGCGGGAATAATGAAGCTGTGTCCGCCCGTCGCTTCGGCGACGAAGACGACCGCCGCCAGCGGAGCTTTGTACCCCGCTGCGATAAATGCGGCCATGCCCACAGCCGCATACATCTCCAGCCCGGCGCTGTGCACCACGGATTGCGCAAAGGCTGTGCCCAGCGCTCCGCCCGTTAAAAACAGAGGCACAAACATAGCGCTAACTCCGCCAGAGGCCAGCGTGAACAACGTCGCTGCCAGTTTGAAGATGGAAAAATTCAACAGCTCCAGCGTGCTGTGGTGCGTGGAGAGAATCGCGCCGACCGCTTCATAGTTCGGGCCGATGGGCACCAACGTTCCCGGATAGAGTTGCAGAAAGAGCAATGCGCACAGACCCGTCAGCACACCGCCCAGCGCCAGCTTTTGCCAGTGTGCGATGTGCCAGGCAACAAAGAATCCACGCACGCGCCGGAATGTCAGCACAAAGATCATCGCCACCAGCCCTACCAGCAAGCCCAACAGAGCGCACCAGCCCAGGTCACGTCCAGAATATGTGGCTGTGCTGGCGAAGTTGAACAAGGGCGCGCCCCCCAGAAAAATACTCAGCGTGCCATAAGAAATGACGGAGGCGATCAGCGAGGGCACAAGCGCCTCATGCGCCAAGTCATCTTTGTAGGGCATCTCCAACGCAAATACGATGCCGGTCAGCGGAGCGCGAAAGACCGCTGACATGCCGGCTGCCGCACCGCAGATGAGTAGAATGCGCCGGTCGCGCGCATCCAGCCGCAAATACCGGCGCAGTGCACGCACAGCATGTAGTCGGGTCCACAGCCAGGAACCCAGTGCGCCCCCGCCGTAGATGCTAGGCCCTTCCAACGCCGCGCTGCCACCAAATCCGACTGAGGCAATCGCAGCCAAAATTTTGGGAACGAAGGGACGCACGTTGATGGCGCCTTCATGCTCGTGATAAGAGCGGATGATCTCCTCCGTCGAATGCTCATCCGGGTCGGACGTGCAGAATTGCATAATCACGCCGGCCAGAGCGGAGCCGAAGAGTAGCCCGGGAACAATCATCCAGTGGTGGTGCAGATATTGCCCCAACACCGCCGGCCACAACTCATCCAGCAAGACGTAGGCAATCGCGGTGATCACCAGCCCGGTCAGAATGCCGAGTACAGGCGCAATCAGCAGCCATTTGTGCAGGTCGCGTGAGTAGACGGCCGTCAAATCCTGGCGCATGAGCAGGGGAAGCCTGCGCAACAGCGGATACCGAGCGCTCCAGGGGGTGGGTGTGTTTGATGTGCTTTCTTGCGTGCTCATTGCCGATCAAAGTCCTTCGATGAAGATTGCGGAGATGGATCCAGATGTGTCAGCCACTGCGGAATGCGTGTAATTTCCCGTTGATGCAGGCGTGTCAGCCTGTTTAGCAGCTTTCTGCCTTCGGG
>DAHUZD010000395.1 GCA_027306745.1 Acidobacteriaceae bacterium | reverse complement strand
CGATTTACTTCTCCGCTGAGGACGAAGCTGTCTGACGCAACCGCTCCGGCAATTTTTGATAGATGCCGCCAAATCCGCCATTTGACAGAAGCGCCACCACGTCACCTGAACGTGTATGCGCCGCCAGATGCTCGACGATCGCATCCGCATCCGGCAACAATTGTGCTGGGTGTTGCCGCTGCTGTAAATCGGCGATTACGTTCTCCACGTGCAGCCGCTGCTCGGCAGGAATTTTTTCCTGCTGGTAGACCTGCGCCAGCAGCACCCGATCCGCCGTGGCCAGGCTTTCCACCAGTTCATGTTGAAACACGTTGCGCCGCAATGTGTTTGAGCGTGGCTCCAACACGGCCCACAAGCGGCGGCCTGGATACCTCGCTCGCAGTGCACGCAGCGTTTCTCGGATGGCCGTGGGATGGTGCGCAAAGTCGTCGATGACGGTGATGCCGTTCGCTTCGGCGCAAACTTCCAACCGGCGCTTGACGCTGCGGAAGGATGCCAGAGCTTTCTGAATCGCAGGAACGGGCAAACCCCGCCCCGCAGCCAAGGCCGCTGCGGCAGTGGCATTCAACACATTGTGTTCGCCCACAACCGGCATGGAAAACTCCGCCCACGGAGCACCTCCTCGTTCCACTCTCCACAGGCTGTGACCATCCTGTGTCGAGTGCTCCCGGATGCTCCAGTGTGATTCTGTGCTGAATCCATATCGCTCGACCGCGCAAAAGGCCCGCGCCACGCACTGCGAAACATTCTCCGATGCATCATAGGCAACTATCCGCCCGCGTCTTGGAATCAGATTCACCAGCCGCTGAAATGCGGCCTTCACTGCATCCAGGTTCGCGTAGATGTCGGCGTGGTCATATTCCACATGCGTCAAAATCAGTGCGTCAGGAAAGTAGTGCAAAAACTTCGGGCCTTTGTCGAAAAAGGCCGTGTCGTATTCGTCGCCTTCCAAAAGAAAAGGCTGCGTCGGCTGCAATTGAAAACTTGTGCCGAAGTTTTCCGCCACGCCGCCAATCAAAAATGATGGAGCCACTGCCGGATCGCTCTCTGCGGCAACCTGATAGATCCACGACAACATGCTGGTCGTGGTCGTCTTGCCATGCGTGCCGACCACGACAAGGGATTCCCGCCCGCACAGGAATTCCCTATGCAGCATGTGCGCCATGGATTCAAGCGGAATTTTCTGATCCAGCGCATACTCCAGCTCCACATTGCCGCGCGAGATGGCGTTGCCGACGATGACGCAATCCGGCCGCTCAAAGAGGTTCGACTCTGCATAGGGCTGCTGAACTGTAATTCCCAACTCAGCCAGCAGGTCGGACATTGGCGGATAGACAGCAGCATCCGAGCCAGTGACACGCCAGCCTGAGCGTTGCAGCAGCCCGGCTAGCGAGGCCATCGCCGTGCCGCAAATTCCGATGAGATGTACGTGCTGGATGGAATTCATGCGCTCATTCACTGACAACTGCGGCCTCCAAAAATTGCAGTCCGGGCACATCGGGCTGCGTCGCATCCAGCGCGCACTGCACACCGATGGGCAGCGTAATGTTGCGTTCTGCCACGTGGCCAGAACGCAAGCCGATGACGACAGGGCCGGAAAAATCTTCCAGCGTTCGGAGCAGAACACGGTCCAAAAAATCTTCTGGCTGGCCAGGCTGGCCGCAATCGCGCATGGGGCCAAATACAATGCCACGCACGCCACGCAGTTTGCCAGCCAGACGCAATTGCATCAGCATTCGATCAATCTGATACGGACGTGTGGAGACATCCTCAAGAAATAGAATTGTGTCTTCCGTGCGAATCTCATATGGCGTGCCCAAAGAAGCCGCCCGCATGGAGAGGCATCCGCCATAGAATTTTCCGTGCGCGTAGCCCGGCTTCAAAATGCGCAAACCCTCCCCTGCCCCCAGGCTCCACGGCGCAGTTTGTTGCAGCGCAGCGCGCCAGCTCGGCAAATCAACACCATTTTCGCGCGCGAAATCTCCAGCGGCCATGGGGCCGTGGAAGGTGATGAGTCCCGTTGCATCCTGCAACCAGGTCAGCAGCGTCGTTACATCGCTGCACCCGATGAATACCTTGGGATATTTGCGGATCGTTTTGACGTCCAGCCCCGCCAGCAACTCCGCCGCTCCGTAGCCGCCGCGCGTGCACAACACCACATCGACCGTCGGGTCCAAAAAGGCTGCGTGCAAATCCTGCAAGCGCTGCTGGGGCGTCCCCGCGGAGTATTGCCCATGGTGTGCCAGCGCATTCTGTGCCAACTGCGGCTGCAACTCCATGGCGCGCAGCGCCTCCATACCCGCCTGCACCTTGGCAGGGTCAAACCAACTCGATGGAGAAACCAAGCGCAGCGTGCTGCCTTTGCGCAGTGCATGTGCGCGTAGCGGCGGCAAAGATGGAGTGTTTGCGTGCATCTTAAAATGCCTCACCGATGACGATGATCGCCGCCGGGCCAGTCAGAAGAATCGGCTGGTGCACATTTGTCCAGTGGATCGTTTGCGGCCCGCCTTCAGCCAGCACCGTCAACTGGCCCTCCACGCCGCGCAACGCGATGCTGGCCGATGCGGAAGCACACGTGCCCGTACCGGAGGAAAGCGTCGGGCCAACGCCACGCTCGAAAATGCGAAACTCAATGGTGCGCGCATCAAGAATGCGAACAAACTCTGCGTTTGAACCATTCGGAAACTCTGCGTGCAGTGCGATCTCTGCGCCAACGGATTGCCAGGATTGCCCGGCAACAGAGAAATCCTCAGTCTCAACAAAAACCACGAAATGCGGATTGCCGACGGAGACCTCAGCGCCTTGCAACTCCAAACCACTGGGCAGGCGCAAAGTGCGTGGTCGCACAACCGGCACGCCCATTTCGGTTTCCACTTGAAAGGTGTTGCCCTGCCGGCCCATCACGCGGCAATGGCGTGGGCCAGCCTTGGTGACCAGAACAACATCGTTTTTCCCAGCCGAATGTGCCAGCCATGCGGCCACGCATCGCGTGCCATTGCCAGATATTTCCGCTTCGGATCCATCCGCGTTGATGAGCCGGATGGGAATCCGCTCATTGTTTTCCGCGCCAACAAACTCCACGCCATCAGCGCCACCGCCGGTGTTGCGCGCGCACAGGCGGCGCGTCAGCTCTGCGTGGTTGCCCTGGGCATGCACCTCATCCACGATGAGAAAATCATTGCCGCAGGCATGCGCTTTGATAAATGGAATCACGCTCGCTCCTTAATTCTTTCCTTGGGATGCGCGCCCAAGCGAGCGGTAAATCCGCGCGCAGGGCTGTCCGGTAGTACAAAGAATATCCATCAACCGCAAACCCTCTGGATGCTGCCCGACAGCCTGCGCAACCGGATCGCCTGCAATGGCGACCACCACATCCGCAGCCGCCGCCGGATGCCGCAAAGCCTGCTCCCATTGCCCATCATCGCCTTCATTGATGGTCTGCCGCAAGGGAAATCCAATGTCTTCCAACGCGCCCACATGCGCCGATGTGTACATCAGCACGGTTGCCTGTGGCGGCAAAAATAGCAGGCTCTTGGCAATGGCCTTCTCAAAAGGAACGCGCGTGCTGGCATTCAACTCCGCCTCTTGCAGCACCAACGGCGTGGCCCGCATTAAAAAAATGCTGTTGGCCAGGATGCAGCCCAGCGCAATCCAAAGCATAGGCACACGCCAGCGCGGACGCCATGCAACCAGCCCAGCCAGAGCCAGAACGGGAAACAATGCGAAGGCTGGCAGCATCTCCATGCCATAGCGCGTGTTGTAGTACGCGCCCTGAACCCACTGCGGAAAAAAGATGGGAACGGAGCCGTAGGCAACGGAATAGGCGTAGAACGGCAGCGGCATCCACAACAGCAGTGCCGCCGTCATTCCCAGCGCACGCAGGCGCGCCAGCGCCAACACCGTCCCCACACAGGCCAACAGCAAACCGGTTCGTCCCGTATACGAAGCAAAGGCTCCGAGCGTTGCAACCCGCAGGTAGTACAGCCAGGCAATGTGCAGGTTATGCCAGCCAGGGTACTGCGGCGCTCCGGGCGGAGTGGTGCGCGCAGCAATGGCCTGCGCGGAATATGGCCCGCGCAAAAAATCCAGCGGATCGCCGAAGCATCTCCAGTTGTAGACCATCCACGCTGCGGGCGCAGCGGCCAGCAGCAGCGTGCAAAGAAGCATCGGCGCGCACAAAGACCGTTGACTCCACAAACGGTGGCGCACGGCGATGCAGGCGACTATCAGCCAGACCAGCGTGCCAAGAATCCAGCCGTCGTAGCGGGAAAATACCGCAGCGATCAGGATTGCCGTCAGCTTCCACAGCGCAGCGCGCGCACCTGCCCACTCGCTCTGGCACGCAGCGCTTTCAAAATCCAGCAGCCAAACCACGCTCCAAACAAAGAGAGCAAGAAACAACGGCTCCGTCATCGCCGTCACGCTCATGTAAAGCAACCCGGGATTCAAAGCCAATGCGAGAAAGGCCAGCACGGCCCATAGCGGCGCCACCCAGCGGCGCGCCAGCCGGTACATACCGGCGCACGCGGCTATGTAACTGGCCATGGAGGGCCAGGCTCCTGCCAATCCGCTTTGCCACCAATCTGTGCGCCATGCAAACGGAACCAGCAGTAGATGCGGCAGAGGCAGCCACACCGAGCCAAGCTGCATCAGGCCCGGGTGCCGCGAATCCAAAATGCGCCGCGCGATATGCAGATGTGCGACAGCGTCGCCATAGAGCAGCAACCATCCATGCCGCTGACAAAACGCGAGCGAAGCCACCACCAGCACCAATGCAAGCGCCAGTACAAACGGCATCTCTTCACGATTTGCGCTGGAGCCTTGTTCCGCCTGCATCGCCAGTCAATCCGCTTCGAGATGAGAAAGTTCGCGCAAAAAAGCAAAGCGCTGGTCAATTTCTGCGCGCGTAATCTGCTGCATCCGTTCCGTGCCAAAACGCTCCACGGCAAAGGATCCCATCACGCTACCATAAAACATGGCGCGTTGAAATGTGGCCAGCGTCAACTCCGGCTGCGCAGAAAGGTAGCCGAAGAATCCGCCGGCAAAGGAATCGCCCGCGCCGGTGGGATCGACCACCTCTGCCAGCGGCAATGCAGGCACGCGGAAAAATCTCTGCCGCAGCTTGCCTGCAAATGACCGCTCGCTAAAAAAGGCCGTCGCGCCATATTCGCCATGTTTAATGATGAGCGTCTTCGGCCCCATCTGCAGAATGCGCTCCGCCGCCGTAACCAGATTCGGCTGGTCGGCCAGCAATTTGGCCTCACCATCATTGATTAGCAGCGTATCGAGTCCGCGCAGAACCTGCGCCAATTTGTCTGCGTGGCCGGTGATCCAATAATTCATGGTGTCGCCGCAGACCATGCGCACCTTAGGCATTTGGCCGCGCACCTGGCTTTGCAAAACTGGATCAATGTTCGCCAGAAACAGATACTCACTGTCCACATACGCAGCGGGAATCTTCGGTTGAAAACTGGCGAAGACGTTCAGATCAGTTTGCAGAGTCTGAGCCTCATTCAGGTTTCCCTGATACGCACCACGCCAGTGGAAGCTGTTTCCCTGTGCGTGTTCGATGCCCGCGGTGTCGATGCCGCGCGCCGTCAACACAGCTTCATGCTGGGCAGAGAAGTCCTCGCCCACAACGGCGATAACGCGCACCTGCGTAAAAAAACTGGCAGCCAGGGCGAAATGTGTCGCCGCTCCGCCCAGGCAACGCTCCACCTGGCCGTGCGGCGTTTCAATGCTGTCAAACGCAACAGAACCCACTACGAGAATGGACATGTGATTGGTCTTTCCAACGATTCTTAGATTTTTTGTTGAAGATATTTATCAAGGATCAGGCGCAGCTTTTGCCGCGTAGCGAATGGAATCACCGAATGCTTGGTGATAATGGCGTCGCTCAATGCTGAACCGCACTTGCACGTGCGGCTGGCGGGCTGCGCGGCCACGGCGGCTCGCACCACTTTGATAGCATTCTCGCCATTTTGATTCAACACAGCCACCACCTGCTCTGTGGTGACAGCATCGTGCCCCTCATACCAGCAGTCGTAATCGGTGACCATGGCCAGCGTGGCGTAGCAAATCTCCGCCTCCCGCGCCAACTTGGCCTCTTGCAGATTCGTCATACCGATCACATCCGCACCCCAGGAGCGGTACAGGTTAGACTCAGCACGCGTGGAAAATTGCGGGCCTTCCATGCAGACATAGGTTCCGCCCAGCGCTGCGGGCACGCCAGCTTTGGCGCAGGCTGTTTCCAGCGTCTTGGCTGTGATGGCGCAGACAGGATCGGCCATGGAAACGTGTGCGACGATGTCGCCGCCGAAAAATGTTGCGCGGCGTCCATAGGTGCGGTCAATAAACTGGTCGGGAATGACAAACGTTCCGGGAGCGTGTTCCTTCTTCAGTGAACCAACAGCGGAGATGGAAAGAATGCTGGTGACGCCCAGTTGCTTCATGGCGTAGATGTTGGCCCGGAAGTTCAGGTCAGAAGGCAAAATGCGATGGCCGCGTCCATGCCGGGCCAAAAACGCCACCTTGCGTCCCTCCAAGTCGCCCAGCACCAGCCAATCCGATGGGTCGCCAAACGGCGTGCTGATCTGCTCTTCGCGCACATTTGTCAAGCCGGGCATGGTGTACAAACCGCTGCCGCCAATAATGCCAATCTCCGCGTGGTGCATTGTCGCTCCCTGTGTCAGTGTCATTGGGTCCTCCCGGCGCTCACCCCTTCGCGTCCCAACTTACTGCGCAGCAGAACCCGTCTCAGTATATCTGTCTGCCTGTGAAATCGGCATGGCCGCCGCGCTGCGCAGCAACCCAAGCTGCACCGCCATGCGCCGCAGCGGCGCGCTCAACTCCTCACCACCTGGCCGACTCAGACTTGGCTGG
>DAHUZD010000393.1 GCA_027306745.1 Acidobacteriaceae bacterium | reverse complement strand
GCCTTGCCACCACGCCGCATCCAGGTCTGCGCAAACACGCAGGGGCCTCCGCTGTGCCAGAAATTCCCATGGAAGACTGGTGGCTGGCGCGCACGGCCTCGGGGCGCACAGGATGGATGCTGGCGCGGCAGCTTGACGTGGATGTTCCCGATGACATTGCCCAATACGCAGAAGGCAAGCGCATGATGGGTGCCTATGTGTTGCGCAACGTCAGTGACCCTGATTCCGGCAAACCCGACGGCCTCGTCCCCGACTACGTGACCGTACTGACCGAGTACAAGGATGGTTTGCCCTACGATTTTGATGAGGTGCGTGTTTTTACATGGGACGTTCGCCATCACCGCTACGGCACCGCGTACATTGAGCGGAATCTGGTCGGCTATTTCCCAGTCACCGTCAGTCAGCAGGATTTTCCCGATGGTCCCGAGCCGGTCTTTACAATTCGCGTCATGCCCAGCCTAAAGCCGGGCAAGGGAAGCCAGGCAGCTACGACATCTGCAACTTCAGCTCCGGCACTGGAGACGCGGGTCTACCGCCTACAAGGTGAAAGCGTGCATCGTGTGTTGCCGCAGGGCAGTGCGCAAACGGCGAACATAAAGCCCGCCAAGCGCCGGAGTGCATCCTCCAAGCACTGAAGTTCATCTCGCGTGTGCGTTTTGCGCGCGGACTACTGAAAGAACCTGGCAATCGCTTCGACAACCCGCGTCTGTTCTTCATCCGTTAGCTCTGGAAAGATGGGCAGCGCCAGCACTTCGCGTGCGGCGCGCTCGCTCTCTGGCAGGGAGCCTTCGGTGTAGCCCAGGCTGCGCAATGCGGGCTGCATGTGCAGTGGACGCGGATAGTAGACCTCTGAGCCGATGCCGCACTGGGCAAGGTAGTTGCGCAACTCGTCTCGGCGTTGGACTCGGATAACGTATTGATGAAAGACATGTGTGCCACGCGGGTCAACGCTGGGCACAACCACGCCATGCTGGGGATACGGCCCCGGCTCGGCCAGAATGTATTTGCGAAAGAGCGCATCGTAACGCGCGGCGCATTGCTGGCGCAGGCGGTTCCATTCGTCAATGTAGCGCAGCTTGACCAGTAGAACAGCAGCCTGCAACGTGTCCAGCCGACTGTTCCAGCCCAGCTCCTCATGCAGGTAGCGCTGGCGCATTCCGTGGGAGCGCAACATGCGCATCCGCTCCGCCATATCTTTGTGCAGCGTGGTGACCATGCCTGCATCGCCAAAGGCGCTCAGATTTTTTGTGGGATAAAAGCTGAAGGCTGCCAAGTCGCCCAAGCTGCCCGCAGGCGCTCCACGCCAGGCTGCGCCAAAGGCCTGCGCTGCATCTTCGATCAATACGCAGCCGTGCTGCTGCTGCAATGTGCGCAGCGCATCCCAATCCGCGCACTGGCCGTAGAGATGCACGGCGAGAATGGCGCGCACAGGCTCCTTGGCCAGCACTGCCCGGCAGGTGTATGGAGAGAAGTTGAAGGTGCGCGGGTCAATGTCGGCCAAAACCGGCTGCGCGCCACAGCGCAGGATCGAACTGATGGTGGCAAAAAAACTGAAGGGGGTCGTCAGCACTCGGTCACCGGGACCCATGTTGGCTGCCTGCAGGGCCAGCCAAAGCGCATCAGTGCCTGAGGCGCAGCCAACGGCAAAACCGGCGCGGCAACGCGCGGCGATTTCCGCCTCCAACAGTCCGACTTCTTCGCCAAGAATGAAGCGTTGTCCGGCGCAAACAGCATCAAGTTTTACGCGAACTTCATCTTGTATCTGATTGAATTGACGTGAAAAATCCGCAAAGGGAACCTGGATCGAGCTGCGAAGGTTTTTCCCGGAAGAATCTGCTGGGGCGCTGGGAGCATCCAAATCTGCCATAACAGCAACGATGCTAGCATTTTCTGCACGCTGCGGCATTGAATTTCATCCTGTTGGGATGGATTTTTTCAGCAGGCAAGTTGGCTGCGGTTGCA
>DAHUZD010000348.1 GCA_027306745.1 Acidobacteriaceae bacterium | reverse complement strand
TGGCCCCGGCGCGCATTCTGCTTTCGCCCGGGCCCTGCACGCCGCAAGAGGCCGGCATCAGCATTCCGTTGATCCGGCACTTCACCGGCAAGGTGCCAATTCTGGGCGTCTGCCTGGGCCATCAAGCCATTGGCGCAGCCTTCGGCGGACACATCGCGCGCGCGCCGCGCCTGATGCACGGCAAGACCAGCGCCGTCGAGCACGACAGCCGCACCATCTTTCGCGGCATTCCCAGCCCGATGATCTGCACGCGCTATCACTCGCTGATTGTCAGCGAAGACGGCCTGCCGGACGAGCTGGAGATCAGCGCTCGCGCTGACGGTCTCATCATGGGCCTGCGCCACCGCAAATATCCCGTTGAAGGCGTGCAGTTCCACCCGGAAAGTGTGCTGACGCAAAACGGCAAGCGCATGATCGCCAACTTTTTGAAGCTGGAGTAAGAATGTGCGCGAAGCTCTGGCGATGGACGCTGCCAGCGCTGGCGGCTTGGCTGGCCTGTGGACGGGCCGGCGCACAGCCACCCGCGTTTGTGCCGCTGGGCACGATTGAAAATTTTTCTCCCGCACAAAATCTGCAAATCTCCGGCCCGATCGCATTGCAAGGGACCACGCTGCTGCTGGGCAATGGCATCTCCATCACCGCAGGAGCCGAGACGCTGCGCATTCATCGCGCGCATGGCGGCGAACTCGACCTGTGCCCAACAACGCAGGTGCGATTGACGCAGGCCTCCGCTGCCAACGCTCCCGCCGCGCCGCTGATGATCTCGCTCGACCGCGGCGCGCTGGAGGTTCACACCTCACCGGGAGCCTCGGGTGACGTGCTGCTGACGCCGGACCTGCGACTCGCGCTGGGCAGCGGCTCCAACGCTGCGCGTGGAGTCAGCATCCGCGTCAACCGGCAGGGCGATACCTGCGTGGACAATGGACACGGCCAGCACGGGTCGTCGGGTGACCGGGCCATCGGCGTGCAAGAGTTGATGGGCGATGGCATCTATCGCGTACTGCCCGGCCAGCGCGTTTTGCTGGAGCGCGGCAGCGTGGAGTCCGTTGTGGACAATGAGCCGGAACCATGCGGCTGCCCCGCTGTCTCCGTTGCCAGCGCAGGCGTGACCAGCACGAAGAACCCTGCACAGCCCGGCCAAGCCGTGGCCACCAACGACTTTCCGTTAGCGCAGAGCGAGGGCCTGGCACCCACGCCCGCACCCGCCGCGCCGGAGCCGGGCACGGGGCAACCCCACATGCAGATCGCCTCCACGCTCAGCTATAGCGGCGCAACCAACCGCGTCAGTTCCCCGGCGACGGAACCCGCGGCACCCGCGCGCAAGCCGCAGAGCACCTCCACAGCCGCCGCATCCGCCTCAGCCAGCGCGCCTGCATCTGCGGTGACAGCGCAGGCAGCCTCCGCGCCGCAGAAATCCAAACACTC
The DNA here is from genome assembly GCA_027306745.1 of Acidobacteriaceae bacterium. Lineage (GTDB taxonomy): Bacteria > Acidobacteriota > Terriglobia > Terriglobales > Acidobacteriaceae > JAJZCX01. The sequence goes on along the minus strand of DAHUZD010000348.1, from coordinate 5,249 downwards.
CGGTGGACTACTGCATCACATCGGGCATTTCTTCAAAAAAATATTTGGCAAGAGATAAGTTCGCAGCGCTGACCAGCAACCGCTCCGCAAACACCGGAGCTATTGGCCGTCGTTTTGCCGCCAGGCGAAGTCGGCTTTGGGAGAGCGCAGTGAGAAGGTCAGCGTCACGCCGATGGTGGTGTCGTGCAACCGGAGGCTACGATTGCCATACGCTGTGAAATCCATATGCCGGGCCGTGGGAATGTCGAGCGTGGCCGTGAAGCCATTATCCTCTGCGTTGCTATTGGAGGCCTGCACGGCAATTTTCTTGTCCTTGCGCTCCACGTCCGTATAAACCTTCTGACTGCCCACCGGCAACTGCTCATACACATCGCCGATCAGATTGATGTGTTTGCCGACGACTTGCAGCAGACCACCCTGAAAGTAGGCTAGCGTGCCCAGCGTGACGTAGTTGCGCTCCACGCGCCGGTTGACCAGGTCGCTGGTGTCGCCAATGCCCAACTGAAGGTCGAAGGTGGAGCGGCGCACCGTCGCCTCATCATCGTTCATCAGCACATAGGTGACGCGCCCCGTGCCCAGTCCGTAGCGGGCATCGCCCGTGGGTGCGTTCAAAGCAGGGGTGAAGGTTTCATCCAGCCATTTGTGATGCAGCTCCGCGTGCGCAGCCAGCGTGGTGTCGCCGATTTCGTTGGCATGTGCCGAGAGCGGCTTGTTCAGCTCCACGCCGTTTTTGTAGGTGTACGCCAAGCGATAGAAGTAGTACGGCACGGTCACATCGGCGCTGAAGATATGGTTGAAGCGCCAGGAAATCGCTGGCTGCATAAAACCGGCCCAGCCCAGTTGCTGGTCATGCAGGCCGCTGAAGAGCATCGAAGCATTGAAGCCGCGCTGAGGCAGCTCCGGGCCTTCGAGCGCAAGAAAATCCTCCGCCAGCGGCTCGTCCGCCGCATCGGCTGCATCCGTCATGTCGGGAGATGGTGCAGGCGCGGCCAGCACCATCTCAGCCGCGTGCGCAGGCTGCGCGCATGGGACCAAGACGCAGCTCGCTGCCAGCAGACAGGCCGTCGCCAGCCAGATCGCAGCGTGTTCCAAGCTTGGGATGATTCTTTCTGCGCGCACCGTTCAAGCCTTTGCGGTCAATGTTGCCGCCAGACGTGGCAGTTTCTGGATGGCCTGCGCCATGGCCGCATCGCGCTCGGTCACGCCGCCCGCATCATGCGAGACCAGCGCCACGCGCACGCGGTTGTAGCGCAGGTCGAGATCCGGATGGTGGCCTTCTTTTTCCGCCAGCAAAGCCAGTTGCGTGACAAAAGCGAAGGCCTGCACGAAGTCCGCAAATGAAAAATCACAGACCAGTGCACCGGCCTCCAGCCGCCAACCGGGCAGATTCCGCAACGATTCTTCAATCTGTGATGGATTCAAAATCGCCATCTCTCGCTTGCCTCCTTTTCTGTTATTTTTTCTGCTGGCTGGCGCGGCGCTTGCGCGCCCACTCCGGCTTGTTGATCTGTCGCGCGCGTCCCAGGGCCAGCGCATCGGCAGGCACATCGTCTGTGATGCAAGATCCGGCAGCCACATAGGCTCCATCGGCCAAAGTCACCGGAGCCACCAGGGTCGAATCGCTGCCAACAAACACGCCATCGCCAATTTTTGTCGTGTGCTTGTGCACGCCGTCATAGTTGCAAGTAATGACGCCCGCGCCCAAGTTGCAGCCTGCGCCAATCTCCGCATTGCCAATGTAGGTCAGATGGTTGGCCTTTGAACCCTCGCCGATCACGGAACTTTTCGTCTCCACAAAATTGCCGATGTGCGCGGCCTTGCCAATCTTGCTCTCTGGGCGCAGATGCGCGTATGGCCCCAGCAGCGCGCCATCGCCCACGGTGGCTCGCTCCAGTACGCAGCCATTGCGCACCAGCACGCCATCGCCGAGTGTTGAATCCTGAATCACGGAGTAGGAGCGAATGCGGCATCCTGAACCAATGCGCGTTGCACCCAGCAATTGCACAAATGGCTCCAGCACCGTGTCGGTGCCCACCTCCACGCTGGCGTCGATCACGCAAGTCTCTGGCCGGAAGAGGGTCACGCCCTGGGCCATCAGCCGTTCAGCCGTGGCGTGGCGCATCGTGGCGTCCAGTTGCATCATCTCCGCAATGGTGTTTGCACCCAGCACCTGATTGGCATCCTCTGCTGTCAGGGCCACTACGTGCTCGCCGGCCTCGCGCAGAATCGCGGCCATGTCCGTCAGGTAATACTCGCCGTGCGCGTTGCCGGTGCTCAGCTTGGAAATCTGCGCAAAGAGCGGCTGCGTGCGAAAGGCATAGATGCCAGAGTTGATCTCACGCTCCTGCTGCTGCGCCGCGCTCAGCGCCTTCTGCTCCACGATCGCCTGCACCTCCACGCCGCCGGGCGTGGTGCGCAGCACGCGGCCATAGCCAAAGGGATTCTCTGGAAGCGCGGTCAAAATCGTCATGGCGGCTTTTTGTTGCCGATGAAAATCGCGCAGCTTCGTGATCGTCTCCGCTGTAATCAGCGGCACGTCGCCAGAGAGCACCAGCAGATCGTCAAAGCCCTGCACCGCGGGTGCAAGACATTGCACGGCATGGCCGGTGCCGCGCTGCTCGGCCTGCAAGACAAACTGCACGCCCGTGTGCGCCACGGCCTGTTGCACTTGTTCAGCCTGATGCCCGACGATGACGAAAATCTCCTGCGCCGCAGCCACCTGCAACGCGGCATCGATCACATGCTGCAAGAGCGGCTTGCCTGCAACCGTGTGCAGCACCTTGGGGCGTTTGGAGTGCAGCCGCGTGCCCTTGCCCGCGGCCAGGATCGCTATGGCGAAACGAGGCGTCTTCATGAAGTTCCCGTCCTCATCGTCTCACATCCAGCGCGGTCGCAGGGACCTGCAACGGTGCGATCCAGCACCACAAAAGGTGACATGAATGGCCCCAGCCCTGTAACCAACATCACAGCCTCCCACAGATTCCCGACCTACGATGTACCGTGGTTGCATTCTTTCGGAGGAATTATGCGTACATGGATTCTCACCCTCAGTGCCGCCGCATTTCTGGCCAGCACACTCTGCGCACAACAGAAGCCCGCGTCGCAGTCAGCCACAACATCGCCGTCCGCCACGCCGACAGTGGCCACGGCCCCACAAGGCAAGCAGGCCCCTGTGACGCCCACCCCACAGTCCCTGGCAAAGGCCAAGGAGCTTTTTGGCTATGATTGTGTCTCCTGCCACGGCGAAAAGGGCAATGGCAAAGGTGACTTGGCCAAAGACATGGGCCTCAGTGTGCCAGACTTCACCGACCCCGCCACGCTGAAAAACACCCCGGACATGACGCTATTCAACGTCATCCATGACGGCAAAGGCCCCATGCCTGAGGAAGGCGACCGCGCCAAGACCGACGAGATATGGAATCTGGTGATCTACATCCGCTCCTTGTCGCAAAAGCCAGCGGTGCAAGGCGCGGCCGCCGCCCCCGTACAAACTCCGGCAGCGGCACCAGCTCTGGCTCCGGCTTCTGCGCCAGCGGCCCACTAAAACGGCTGCGCCAACAGGCCAGAGGGGGCTGTGCGTTTTTTCCCAGCACACGGCCCCGAACTGTGGTAAACATGAGGAAACCACCTGTTTACTTTTCGGTTATCTGGCCCATTGGAGTGTTGTAGCATGTTGGCTCGTCTTTGGATTGCGGCAGGACTTTTGGGCACCACGGCTTGGCTTGCGGCGCAGTCAAGCCCCTCACCTGCACCGGGCACTGCGCCTTCGGCCTCAGCCGCCTTTGCCCAGGCCACGCCCAAACAACAGCCTGCCGCGAAGCCCAAAAAGCCTGCGGCCAAGACGGCCTTTCAGTCTGCGCCCACCGTTCAGTCCAAGCCAGTGCAAACGGCCAAGCCGACATCCGGCACCACATTCCAAAGCGCGCCCACGGTTGACCAAAGCCAGCACGCTGCGCAAAAGCCCACGGCCACCACCTCCTTTCAACCCGCGGCCGCGGCAGCACCCGCAACCATGGCTGTCACAGCCAAGGCGCATAGCGCGGGCTTCCAGTCCGCCCCAACGGGCGCAGCACGAGCGGTACAGCCCACGCAGCCAACCACCGCCACCAGCTTCGCTGCCGCCGCCTCGGGCCATGCAGAGCCAGCCAAGCCAGCAGTGCCACCGGCCCAGGGCACGTCCTTCGCCTCCCCCGCAACGGCCAGCACCGGAACGGCTCCCGCAGGCAAGGTGGCCGCCACCAGCTTTCAGGCTCCCAACGCCGGCCAGGGCGTTGAAGAAAAGCTCTCCACTTCGCCAGCCTTCCAAGCCGCAGCGGCAGCGAAGGGCGCTGCCAGTCAGCACACTGTCCATAGCGGCAACTTCCACGCCGCCAAAGCTGCGACCACCGGCGTGCAGGAGAAGCTGTCGAACTCCACCAGCTTTCACGCCCCGAAAGCTGGCCAGGGCGTTCAAGAAAAACTCTCCACTTCGCCAACCTTCCAAGCCGCGGCGGCAGCGAAGGCTGCTGCCAGTCAACACTCCGTCGAAAGCGGCAACTTCCACACAGCCAAAGCCGCCACCGTAGGCGTGCAGGAGCACCTCTCCAAATCCACCAGCTTTCAGGCTCCTAAAGCTGGCACCGGAGTCCGCGGAACGCTCTCGAAATCCACACAGTTCCACACAACTGCTGTTGTCGCACACGCCTCCACGGACAAGCATGCCGTGGCCAGCGGCAACTTCCACGCCGCCAAAGCCGCGACCACCGGTGTGAAAGAGAAGCTCTCCAAATCCACCAGTTTTCAGGCCCCGAAGGCAGGCCAGGGGATTCACGAGACGCTCTCCAAGTCCACGCAATTCCACGTAGCCGCCACTGTGGCCCATACCAGCGCCGTGACCGGCCCGCCAACAAAATCGACCAGCTTCCACGTAGTCACCTCCGACGCACCGGCTGGCTCGGCGGTGCCGAATGGAAGCAACCCCATTACGCAAGCAACTCCAGCCTCGCAGGCACGCGCCCAGCAGGCTTACCGGCTGGACTGCGCCTCCTGCCACAACGACAACGGCAACGGCCGAGGCGACCTGGCCAAAGCCATGGGGATATCCGTTCCAGATTTAACCCGCGCCGGGGCCTTGGCCGACAAACCGGTTGCGGAACTCTACAGCGCGATTCAAAACGGCCGGGGACGGATGCCGGGCGAAGAGGGCCGCATCAAGGATGATGTGATCTGGAACCTGGTGCTGATCTGCCGCTCCATGCCCAGCCGGGCCG
>DAHUZD010000327.1 GCA_027306745.1 Acidobacteriaceae bacterium | reverse complement strand
GATAATGGTACGATGCTCCGATGATGGTTGCGCGCGGAAAATAAAATTTTCAGGAGTACGACAATGCTCAAAGGATTTCGAGACTTCATATTGCGCGGCAATGTGGTGGATCTGGCCGTGGCCGTTGTCATCGGCGCGGCCTTCACCTCCATCGTCAATTCGCTGGTGGGCGACGTCATCAATCCGCTTATTTCCGCCATCGTCAAAAAACCAGACTTCTCCTATCTGGTGCTGCATCTACACGGTGGCGTCATCAAGTATGGAAATTTTTTGAATGCGGTCATCTCTTTTACCATCGTCGCCGCCACCATTTATTTCGGCGTCGTGCTGCCCGTGCATAAGTTTCTGGAGAAGTTCCACAAGTCCGAAGCCGCACCGGCCACCAAACCCTGCCCAGAGTGTCTCAGCGAGATTCCGCAGGCCGCGCGTCGCTGTGCACATTGCGCTCAACCGGTGGCTTAAGCCGCCAGCACAGGCAGTACCGGGCCAGATACGTGCAGCAAACGTTGGCGGACAACCGCGGCGTCCGCTTTACAATGAAGAGTGAGTCAGTCCGTACGACGCGAGGTACGCATGAGCCAGAGCAAAGAAACCAACGAACTCCGCAAACTGCCCATGATGCCCATCCGCGACATGGTCATCTTTCCGTTCATGATGACGCCGTTCGTTGTGGGCCGCGAGTCCAGCGTACGCGCGCTCGAAGAGGCGCTGACCGGCGACCGTAAAATTTTTCTGGCCACGCAGCATGACGCCAGCGTTGATGAGCCACAGCCACAGGACATCTACTCCGTCGGCACCATCGGCAACATTGTGCAAAGCGTCAAAATGCCCGACGGCAACATCAAGGTGCTCGTCGAAGGCGTCGAACGCGCCGAGGTCACCAGCCTGGTGGACACCGACGGCTTCTTCGTCGCCACCGTGCGCGTGCATCCATCGTCCATTGAAATCACCAAGGCCCTCGAAAGCCAGATGCAGCACATCGCCACGCTCTTTGAGCAGTATTTGAAGCTGCAACAATCGCTCAACTTTGAGACTGTCGCCTCCTCCATCCGCATGGATGATCCGGCGCGGCTGGCCGACACCATCGCCGCTAATCTGCAACTCCCCATCGAGGAGAAGCAGAAAATCCTCGACCTCTTCGATCCCGCCGCGCGCTTGAATCACATTGCGGGTGTGTTGGAAGTGGAGATTGAAAAGCTCAACATGGATCGCAGCATCCAATCGCGCGTCAAGCGCCAGATGGAGCGCGCGCAAAAAGAGTACTACCTGAACGAAAAGATCAAGGCGATTCAAAAGGAACTGGGCCGCGGCGAAAAAGGCGAGTTCGAAGATCTGAAGAAAAAGATCGAAACCTGCGGCATGCCCAAGGACGTGCTGGAAAAGGCGCTGCAAGAGCTAAAAAAGCTCGAAGCCATGCCACCCATGTCTGCGGAGTCCACCGTCTCGCGCAATTATCTGGACTGGCTGGTCGCCGTGCCGTGGAAGAAAAAGTCCAAGGAAATCCGCTCACTGCAACACGCAGAAAAAGTTTTGAACACCGATCACTACGGGCTGGAAAAGATCAAAGAGCGCATTTTGGAATTTCTCGCCGTGCGCCAACTGGTCAAAAATCCCAAGGGTTCGATCCTCTGTTTTGTCGGCCCTCCGGGTGTGGGTAAAACCTCTCTCGGCATGTCCATCGCCAAGGCGACGGGCAGAAAATTTATTCGCATGTCGCTTGGTGGCGTGCGCGATGAGGCCGAAATCCGCGGCCATCGCCGCACCTACATCGGCGCGCTGCCCGGCCAGATCATCCAGTCGATGAAGCGCGCTGGCACGAAAAATCCCGTCTTCGTGCTCGACGAGATCGACAAGATGGCCTCGGACTTCCGCGGCGACCCGGCCTCGGCCCTGCTGGAAGTGTTGGACCCGGAGCAGAACGCCAGCTTTCAAGATCACTACCTCGACGTGGAGTACGACCTGTCGCAGGTTCTCTTCGTAGCCACGGCCAACGTGCTGCACACCATCCCCGCCGCGCTGCAAGACCGCATGGAGATTCTGCGCCTGCACGGCTACACCGAAGATGAAAAGGTGGAGATTGCCAAGCAGTACCTCATCAAAAAGCAGCGCGAGGCCTGCGGCCTGACGGAAAAAAACATCGTCTTCCGCGACGGAGCAATTCAAGAGATCATCCGCAGCTATACACGCGAAGCCGGCGTACGCAACTTGGAGCGCGAGATCGGCAACATCTGCCGCAAAGTGGCCCGCCGCGTCGTCAACGACGGCTCCAAGCACAAGGATGAGATCACCACCGCCAGCCTGCAAGATTTGGCCGGCGTCGCAAAATTCCGCAGCTCGCAGGTACATGAGCACAACGAGATCGGCCTAGTCACCGGCCTGGCTTGGACGGAGGTCGGCGGCAGCATCCTCTCCACCGAGGTGCAGGTGCTCGACGGCAAAGGCAAGCTCACGCTCACCGGCCAGCTCGGCGACGTAATGCAAGAGTCGGCGCAGGCTGCGCTCTCCTATATTCGCAGCCGCGCGCATCACCTGGGTCTGGCGCGCGACTTTGACCGCAACGTGGACATCCACGTGCACGTGCCTGAAGGCGCCATCCCCAAGGATGGCCCTTCGGCGGGCATCACCATGGCTACGGCCTTGGCCAGCGCGCTCACGCGCATCCCCGTGCGCCGCGATGTCGCCATGACCGGCGAGATCACGCTGCGCGGCACTGTGCTGCCCATCGGCGGCTTAAAAGAAAAGCTGCTGGCTGCGCACCGCGCTGGTGTTTTTGAGGCGATTCTTCCCGAGGAAAATCAGAAGGACCTGGCCGACCTGCCTGAAAATCTCAAGTCGGCCATGAAGCTGCACTTCGTCACCACAATGGATGAGGTGCTGAAAATCGCCCTGGCCGGCCCGCTGCCAGAGATCGCAGAAGATGCGCCGGGCGTGCTGGCCGGCGTCAACGCCCCGCGCAGCCCAGAGACCGTCCGGCAGTAACGCGCAAGAATCTGCGCATCATTTCAAGGGCTGTGCAGCAGCCGTAGTCGAGGAATCTGCGGTTTCTTCTCAGCCAACAAGAATCGCAGATCCCTCCACTCCGCTTCGCTGCGGTCGGGATGACAATGTGTTTTTGTGTTTCGAAGTATTCACCCAGAAGGTCAAGGTGCGTTTCGTGTGGGAATTTCCACTCTACAACGAGTCATTCGGAGCGCAGCGAAGAATCCAGAAAAATTCGGCTCTACATACCTTGCACGCATTTTCTGGATTCTTCACTCCCGTTGGTCGCTCAGAATGACTTGGTGCATTGGAGGGTTTGTCATCCCGGCCGAATCCACCATAGCAGTCGCAGTCGAGGAATCTGCTGTTAACCAACCACCTTGCTCAGCGATTTGTCGATCGTATCCTTGGGCACAAAACCCACGATCTGGTCGGCCACCTTGCCATCCTTAAAAATCAGCAGGGCGGGAATGCCGCGAATGCCATAGCGCATCGGCGTGGACTGGTTCTTGTCCACATCCATCTTCATCACTTTCAGCTTGCCTGCGTACTCTTTGGCCACTTCGTCCACGATGGGCGCCAGCGCACGGCACGGCCCGCACCAGGCTGCCCAAAAATCCACCAGCACCGGCTGGCCCGATTGCAGGACCTCCGCTTCAAAGCTCGCATCATTCACTTCTACCGCAAGTCCTGCCATGAAAAAGCCTCCTGAGAGTTGTCTTGAGATTTTTTGGAACGCATGTATCGCTCCATTCCAACCCTTCAGCATACTAGATGCAGGCCAAAGGCAATCCGTTACATGTTCTCTCTTGCCGCAAGCAGGCAAAGGAGTTGTGTACAGGCAGCGCCCAAGAAAAAGCGCCCGGACCTCGGCTGAGATCGACGGGCGCGGAAGCGAGCAGCCCTCCCCCAGAGCTACCCTCTATGCTTCACAGGGTACGGGGCGCACTGCAATTTGTAAATCAGGAAATCGGAAAAATCTGTCGCTTTTAGGCCATAATTCCGCAGGATTTTTCAAATTCACACTCCAGTATCTCTACGGCATCCACCGTCTCCGTCTGTCGGTGGATGCGCGCAAGGAGCCAGTTGCGGTCGGCCTCGCGCTCAACGATCATCAGCACTGCCGGGCCGGCCCCGCTTAACGCCACGCCCAGCACACCTGGCTCGCCAGCCAGTGGCTCCAGCAGTGGCAGCAGCGGACACATGGGCGCGCGATAGGGCTGGTGCAGGCGATCCTGCATGGCCACGCGCAACATCTCACCGCGCTCCTGCGCAAAGGCAGCCACCAGCAGCGCCACATGTTGCAGATTGCTGCGTGCGTCGCTGCGCGAATACATCTGAGGCAGCGCCTGCCTCGACACAGACGTAGCCAGCGGCTGCGAAGGCAGCACCACTAGCACGGACCAACCTGTGGGCATTGGAAACTGAGCCACCTGCACCTGAGCCTCGGCGCTCTGGCCGCCTTCACTCTGCATGGCCGCCACCGTCATGCCTCCCAGCCAGCAGGCTGCGGCGTTGTCAGGATGGCCCTCCAGCGCGCAAGCCACATCGAGAATTTTTTTGCGATCCCAGCCCAGCCCGCCAAAGTGTGCAGCCAGCGCAATGCCCGCCAGTCGCGCCACGGCGGACGAACCACAGCCCATGCCGAAGGGAATCTCGTTGTGCATCGTCAGATGCAGCGGCTGCACCGCGCGCCCCTGCTCCTGTAAAACCTGCTGATAGGTGTCCAGCAGCAGATTGTTTTCGGTCTGGCTGCACGCCTCGGCATTGCGCCCGGTGGCATCGATGGAAAACTTCTTGGCCACCTCCGCCGTCAAATCCAGATACAGGCTCAGCGCTATCGCCGCCGTATCAAAGGCCGAGCCAAGATTCGCCGAGGTCGCAGGCAGGCGCAGGTGGAACTTCTCCACACTCATGCGCGCACCGCCATCTCCAGTTGCGCCAGCACCGCCTCCACCTTCGGCTCCAGCCGGATGGGCGCGCGCGCCAGCGTCCGCAGAGCCGCGCGCTCGCCCGGCTGCATCGCAGCGTTTTCTTCCTCGGTCAGCAGCGTGCCGCGATGGAAGTCAATCGTATACTCCGGGTCTTTCAGCGTATGCCCGGTCAAAATCATCACCACAGTTTCCTGCGGGTGCACCTTGCCTGCGGCGCATAGCTTTTTCAGCCCGGCAAAGGTGACCGCGCTGGCTGGCTCGCAGCCAATACCTTCCGCGCCAATCTCGGCCTTGGCCAGTGCAATCTCCTGCTCACTCACCTGCTCGCAAAATCCGCCCGTCTCTTGAATCGCGCGCACCGTTTTGCGCCACGAGGCCGGGTTGCCGATGCGAATGGCTGTGGCGCGCGTCTGCGCCTGCACCGGCTCCAACCGCTCGCCCTTGTGCTGGCGCAAACTGGTGTACAGCGGATTCGCGCCGTCGGCCTGAATCACACTGATGCGCGGCAGCCGATCCGTCAGCCCCAGCGCTTTCATTTCGAAAAATCCCTTGTACAGCGCAGCGGCATTGGCCAGGTTGCCGCCCGGCGCAACAATGTGGTCGGGCACCTGCCAGCCCATCTGCTCGGCGATTTCAATTGCCGGCGTCTTCTGCCCCTCCAGCCGGTACGGGTTCACGGAGTTCAGCAGATACACCGGAGCCTGCTCCACAATCTGCGCCAGCACGCGCACGCAGCCATCAAAGTCCGTCTGCAACTGGCAGGTCACCGCACCATAATCGACCGACTGCGCCAGCTTGCCCCACGCCACCTTGCCGTCGGGGATCAGCACCAGCACCCGCATGCCCGCACGCGCTGCATAGGCGGCCATCGCCGCCGAAGTATTGCCCGTTGATGCGCAGGCCACCCAGGGATAATTCTTTTCGCGCGCAACCGACAGCGCCGCTGTCATGCCCGTGTCTTTGAACGAGCCGGTCGGATTCATGCCCTGATGCTTGGCGAAGAGATGCTCCACACCCAGCCGGCGCGCGCATCGCGGCATCGCATACAGCGGGGTGTTGCCTTCGCGCAGGGTCACCGCGTGTTCGGGCGCATCCAAAAACGGCAGCAGCTCGCGGAAGCGCCAGACGCCGCTCTGGTCCAGCATCGCCGTGGAGAGCCTGCGCTCGGCCCACAGTGCACGCAGCCCAGCGGCGTTGGGCCTCTGGGTGCCGTCGCCAGCGCCTTCCAGCGCCCAGCCCGGATAAATGACTTCAAATAACTCGCCACATTGCAGGCAGCGGAACCCGGCGGACATTCCCTCGCCGCTGGTGACCGCGCCGCAACCAATGCAGCGCAACTGATGCAATCTAGTGGTCGTCATGCCTGCCTCTAGCCTATCAGGTGCTGGGCGCGCGCTGTTCGCGGCGTGCTTAAGAAGCTTTGTCATTGCGAGCGGATCGAGGCACAACTGAAATGGTGTTATTCCGAGCGAGCAAAAGTGCATCGAGAAACCTGCGGATTCCTTCCCTGCCAGCAAGCACCGCAGATCCCTCTACTCCGCTTCGCTCCGGCCGGGATGACAAACCCTGAAATGCGCTGAGTCATACTGAACGGAGTCCGCAAAGGCGGACGCAGTGAAGAATCCAGTGAATACTGGCTGCTCCAATTCAGCGTTCGCACTCTGGATTCTTCGCTGCGCTCAGAATGACTCATCGCAGAGTGGAAATTCTCATACCACACATACTCTGTCCTTCCGAGCGAGCGTGAGTGAATCGAAGAATCTGCGGTACGCACTGCGATTCGCATAAATTCGTAATTCATACCGCATGGTTTCGTATAAAATCACTCCATGCCAGAACTGCACACACCCCGCGAAGCCGCCAAGCGACTGGGCATCTCCTACCCCACTATCAAGCAGTGGATCTACGCTGGCAAGCTGAAGGCCGTCAAAACTCCCGGCGGACACTACCGCATTCATGAGCGTGAAATCCAAGCCCTGGCTCAACCCGCGCCGCCCACGCGCACGCGCAAATCTCTGCCCACCACCGTCAGCGGACGCAATCAACTGGTCGGGCGCATCACACAACTGCGCTATGACGGATTGATGGCCCAGGTGAAGCTCTCCATTGGCGGGCAGACGATGACCTCCATCATTACCGCCGACGCTGCGCGCGCGCTGCAATTGCGCGTGGGCCAAACCGCCGCCGCGCTCATCAAGTCCACAGAGGTGATGATTGTCCGTGTCTAAATTTCCCGCTGCAAAGATTTTTTTCGCGCGCGCGCTGCTGCTCTTCCTGCTGCCAGTCTGCGGTGCCGCACAGGCACAATCGCCGCTGCGCATTGCCGCCGCCGCAGACCTGCAACCCGTGCTGCCAACACTGCTCACCGCA
>DAHUZD010000325.1 GCA_027306745.1 Acidobacteriaceae bacterium | reverse complement strand
AAGTGCAGCAATCTCCGCCCACTCCGCATCCCGTTCCAGTTCGGCGCTACCCACGCGGATCACATGGCTGGCCACCTGAATGCCCAACGGCTCCAAAATCTGCTTGGCCACAGCGCCCGCGGCCACGCGCGCCGTGGATTCACGCGCAGAGGCGCGCTCCAGCACATAGCGCGCATCGGGAAAATCATACTTCAATGCACCAGCCAAATCGGCGTGGCCCGGACGTGGCGAAGCCACGGCTTTGTGCTTGGCCGGGTCGCCCGCATCCACGGGCAAAATTTCAGACCAGTTCTTCCAGTCGCGGTTTTCCATGCGCATGGCAATGGGCGAGCCAATGGTTTTCCCATGCCGCACGCCAGAGAGAATCTCCGCCGTATCCTGCTCAATGCGCATGCGTCCGCCGCGCCCGTAGCCTTGCTGTCTGCGCCACAGTTCGCGATTGACCTTGGCCCCATCCACGAGAATGCCCGCAGGAACACCGGAGAGCATGGCGATTAAGCACTCGCCGTGCGACTCTCCTGCCGTAGAAAATCGAAGCATATTCTTGCCGTCCTCAAAACAATTGTAGGAAGTGCGTAAGGCTTTCTTTGATTCTAAATGCTGGCCTTATTGGGCCGTGATCCAGCGGTATTGCGGCTCCGTCAGCGGAACCACAGAGAGCCTTCCCTGCCGCAGCAGCGGCGAATCCGAAAAGATCGGCTCCGCCTTCATCGCATCCAGGGATTTGTGTGCACCGCACGATTTGCCGCAGCGAATGCGCACCTGCGGAGTTTTAGGATCGCTCGCATCCACATGGACAACGGTTGCCGTACCCACCGCCAAGCGCGCTCCGCCGGTGTGATAAATCACCAACTTCTCGCCGGGCTTCATCTCACGCAGATATTTCACGGCCTGCGGATTCGTCACGCCATCCCAGGTGGTCTCGCCATCCCTTTGCAAATCAGCAAAGGAATAGACGTCTGGCTCTGTCTTCAGCAGAAATGGCATTAGAGACCCTCCTTTGCTCCCCGGGCAGCCTCCTCGGCTGCACCGGCCAAAAACTGACGCGTATTGATCATGGCGCGATCCAATGCGCGCACGCGATCAATATATTCCGGCGGAGCCACACCCGGCACGGCCGGAGCACAGGCCTCCAACATGGCCAGCATCTTGGCCTCGGCATCATCCAGATAATGTAGCAATACGGCTTCAGGAATCATCGGCAGCTTCGGCGAGCCGAACTCATGGCTGCCGTGATGGCTCAAAATAATGTGTTCGACCAAAATACGCATCCGCTCTGGAAAGCCGGGCAGCGCACGAACTTTTTCATTCAGCAGGCGCGCGCCGATGGAAATATGGCCAATCAACTGGCCCTCCAGCGTGTACTCAAAACTGGTGCCCCAGGACAGCTCGTAGATTTTGCCAATGTCGTGCAGAATGGCCCCGGTGAGCAGAAGATCGCGGTGAATCAGAGGAAAATGCGCAGCGGCGAGATCGCAAAATTTGCAAAGATCCACCACATGCTCCAGCAAACCGCCCACCCAGGCGTGATGCATCATCTTGGCTGCGGGCGCGGCCTGGTAGCGCTGTGAAATTTCCGGGTCGTCCAAAAAGGCGAAGAGTAAACGCTTCAGGTCAGCATCTGTAAAGCTTGCGGCCACGCCGCGCAGATCTTGCCACAGCGTAGGAATATCGCGAGTGGTGGTGCGCAGAAAATCTTCCAGCTCAAAACTGCCAGGCTTGGCCTTGGCAACTTCCGTCACTTTCAACTGTTGCTTGCCATTGTAGGTCTCAACCGTGGCGCGCACGGCCACAATGTCGCCGCTTTCAAATCTGCGCGCATGCACCTCGCAGTTGTCCCAGATACGGGCTTCGATGCGCCCCGTGCGGTCACCGAGCACCAGAGCCAGATAGGCTCCGCCATCCTTTTTTTCTCGGCTCTGCTTGGACAACACAGCAAAGCAGGCCTGTACGTCCTGCCCCTGGCGCTGCGGAGCATCGGCTACAAAAAAATTCTTCATCGCGCCTCCAAAGATTTTTTGCGGCCTGCGCTGCGCCTGATGTTCACAGGTGCCCAGCCTGCGCAGTGGTTACTGCACAGGCGCGGCGCTGCTGGAACTGGAAGAAGATGCATCCGGTGTCGGCGCAGGTGCGCTGGCCGGCGTCGACTTCTTCTCATCGGTCATGCGCGTCTTTACGCCGGGTTTTCCGGTCATCCTTTTCGTTTTCTTCTTCTTGGCCGTATCCCCAGACAGGCCGAGCGGAGCCGACTGCACCTGCTGGTTGGCCATCTCCGTGGAGCTTGGCCCAGCGGGCTGTAGCTGGTGCTTCTTCTTGCTCTTCTTCGCGTGCTTGGCATGTTTTGGCTCATGCTGCTTGGCCACATGCTTCTCCTCAGCCTCGTCGCGCAGACGCGTCTTGCCCTTCTTCGGCGGCGCGTTGGGGCCATGCGTAAGGTCTTGGCCGAGCGGCTGCACGTAGGGCGCGGGCGTATTCACATCTCCGCCCGTTGCCGGGGCGGCAGGCTGCTGGATCTGCGCCTCATCCACATTGAAGAGCGGCGCACGGCCATAACGGACTCGTTCCTGTTTCTTTTTGTGCGAGTGGCCATTTTGCGCCACTGTCATCAGCGCAGTATCCGCTTTCTTTTTATTGCGG
>DAHUZD010000300.1 GCA_027306745.1 Acidobacteriaceae bacterium | reverse complement strand
GCGGTCACGTTCAAAATGCCATTGGCGTCGATGTCAAAGGTCACCTGCACCTGCGGTACGCCGCGCTGCGCCGGTGGAATGCCGCTCAGCTTGAACTTGCCCAGCGTGCGGTTCTGGTTGGCCATCGGACGCTCGCCCTGCAACACATGAATCTCCACCTCGGTTTGGTTATCCGCTGCGGTGGAGAAGGTCTCCGTCTTTTTGGTCGGAATCGTTGTGTTGCGTGGAATCATCGGCGTGGCCACGCTGCCCAGGGTTTCAATGGCCAGCGTCAACGGCGTCACGTCCAGCAGCAACAGATCTTTCACTTCGCCAGCCAGTACGCCGGCCTGCACCGCTGCACCCACGGCCACCACTTCATCCGGGTTGACGCCCTTGTGCGGCTCCTTGCCAAAGAGTTCCTTCACCAGCGTCTGTATGCGCGGCATACGCGTCTGCCCGCCAACCAGCACCACTTCGTCGATCTTGCTCACATCCAGACCGGCATCCTTCAGCGCCTGCTTGCACGGCTCAATCGAGCGCTGCAAAATGTCTTCAACCAACTGCTCCAGCTTGGCCCGCGTCAGCTTCTTCACCAAGTGCTTCGGCCCGGTCGCGTCTGCCGTCACAAACGGCAGGTTGATCTCCGTCTCCATCGTGGTCGACAGTTCGATCTTGGCCTTTTCCGCCGCGTCCTTCAGGCGCTGCAAAGCCATCTCATTGCCCTTGGCGCGCAGGTCCAGCCCTTCATCCTTTTTGAACTCGTCGATCAGCCAATCCACAATGCGCTGATCTATGTTGTCGCCGCCCAGGTGCGTGTCGCCATTGGTGGACTTGACCTCAATGACGCCCTCGCCCACTTCAAGAATGGACACGTCGAATGTACCGCCGCCGAAGTCGTAGACCACGATGGTCTCGTCCTTCTTCTTGTCCAACCCATAGGCCAGAGCCGCCGCCGTCGGCTCGTTCACACTGCGCGTCACATCCAGCCCGGCAATCTTGCCCGCATCCTTGGTCGCCTGCCGCTGCGCGTCGTTAAAGTAGGCCGGAACGGTGATGACCGCCTCCGTCACCGCGCCGCCCAGATAATCCTCTGCTGCCTTCTTCAGCTTTTGCAGGATCATGGCGGAGACTTCTGCGGGCGTATAGTCCTTGCCCTGCGCCTCCACGGCCACGTGGTCGCCCTGCTGCTTCACCTTGTAGGGCACCATCTTCATCTCGTCATTCACTTCATTGAAGCGGCGGCCCATAAAGCGCTTGATGGAGTACACCGTGTTCTCCGGGTTGGTAATGGCCTGGCGCTTGGCCACCTGGCCCACCAGTCGCTCCCCGCTCTTGGTAAAGGCGACCACCGAAGGCGTCGTGCGTCCGCCCTCCTCGTTGGCAATCACCTTCGGCTCGCCGCCTTCCATTACCGCGACGACCGAATTCGTTGTTCCCAGGTCAATTCCAATAATCTTGCCCATTGCGCCCCTCGCTTTGCATGTACTTGGCCCTCGGCCAAGAGAAATATCGCCCACTCAGTATCTCAAGTTGAGCGTAATGCTGTCAAATTATTTGACGCAGGAATGCTCGATCGGATTCATGGAATGTATGTAATTGAAACCAAAAAGAAAACCTGCACTCCGACCCGGCGTGCATTCTACCGGAGGGGGTGCAGGTTTCGATGAGGAGTCGCATTGTCTAGGCGTGGGCTGGGTCAGCGGCCTCGGTCTGGATTCCCAGGTCCTTCAATGCCTTGACCGCCTTGGCGGCCTCGAATTTCCCGTCACGAGCCAGGCGGGAGAGCGTGGCAGCAACGACCGACTCTGCATTCACCTCAAAGTGTGCGCGCAGGTGCTCGCGGTTGTCGCTGCGGCCAAAACCATCCGTGCCCAGCGTGACCAGCCGCGGCGTCAGCCAGGGAGCCAGTTGGTCGGGAACGATCTTCATGTAATCCGTGGCGGCAATGATGGGGCCAGCGGCTTTACCCAGCGCCTGCAAAATGTACGGCGTCTTCTGCGGCTCGGCCGGATGCAGGCGGTTCCAACGTTCCACGCCCAGCGCCTCGCGGCGCAGTTCGTTGTAGCTGGTCACGCTCCACACATCGGTCGGCACGTTGTATTTTTCGGCCAGCATCTGCTGGGCGCGCAGCACCTCATTCAAGATGGGGCCGCTGCCAAATAGCTGCGCCACGGCCTTGCCGCTGGCCGCTGGGCGAAACTTGTAAATGCCGCGCAGAATCCCCTCTTGCACGCCTTTGGGCATCTCTGGCATGGCATAGTCTTCGTTGTACATGGTGATGTAGTAGAAGACATCCTCGGCCTTTTCGTACATGCGGCGCAGGCCATCCTGCACAATGACAGCCATCTCATAAACAAAGGCCGGATCGTAGCTCAGGCAGGTGGGCACCGTGCTGGACAGCACGTGACTGTGGCCATCCTGATGCTGCAAGCCTTCGCCCAGCATGGTGGTTCGTCCCGCGGTACCGGCCATCAGGAAGCCCTTGCCGCGCGCGTCGGCAAAGGCCCAGATCATGTCGCCCACGCGCTGAAAGCCAAACATGGAGTAGTACATGAAGAACGGGATCGTGGGCACGTTGTAGTTGGAGTAGCCGGTGCCCGCCGCCGTAAAGGAGGCCATCGAGCCTGCCTCGGTAATGCCCTCTTCGAGAATCTGGCCGTCTTTTTCCTCACGGTAGAAGAGCAGCATG
>DAHUZD010000267.1 GCA_027306745.1 Acidobacteriaceae bacterium | reverse complement strand
TTTTCGGCCAGATATTGAATGTTGTCAATGTCCTTCGCCGTGCCGAATCCCGCATGGAATCGGGTCAGCGACTTCTTGAGCCAGTCTGTCCCTTCCCGGCAGGGAATGCACCAGCCGCAGCTTTCATGCTGATAAAACTTGATGGTGCGCAGGGCAAACTCGACCATGCAGACGGTCTCATCCAACACGACCACGCCGCCGGAGCCGAGCATGCTGCCCGCCTTGCCGACTTGGTCGAAGTCGAGGCCGAGATCAATTTCACTGGGTAGTAGTACAGGTGTGGACGATCCGCCGGGTACGACGGCCTTCAACTGGCGTCCGCCGCGGATGCCGCCAGCCACTTCATAGATGAGCTTCTTCAGGTTGTAGCCCATCGGCAGTTCATAGACGCCGGGGCGCTCCACGTGGCCGCTGACGCCGAAGAGGCGCGTGCCGCCATTGCGTTCAGAGCCGACTTTGGCGTAGGCCTCACCACCCATGCGCAGCACATGGGGCACGGTGGCGATGGTCTCCGCATTATTGATGACGGTGGGTCCGCCGTAGAGGCCGACGACAGCAGGGAAGGGCGGCTTGATGCGCGGGATGCCGCGCTTGCCTTCGAGGGACTCCATCAGCGCTGACTCTTCGCCGACCTCATATGCGCCCGCGCCGGTGTGCGAGATGATGTCAAAGTCCAACTGCGAGCCAAAGATGCCTTTGCCGAGAAAGCCTTTGGCGTAGGCATCGGCGATGGCCTTTTCCATGATCGTGAGCAGGTAGCGATATTCACCGCGCAGATAGATGAAGCCTGTTTTTGCGCCAATGGCCAGACCGGCAATGATGGTGCCTTCAATCACCGTATGGGGATCGTGCAAAAAGATGAGGTGGTCTTTGCAGGTGCCCGGCTCGCTCTCATCGCCGTTGACCAGAACATATTTGGGCCGCTCCGATTGCTTGGGCACAAACGACCACTTCATGCCGGTTGGGAAACCAGCACCTCCGCGTCCGCGCAGGTTGGAGGCTTTCATCTCGGCGATGATCCAGTCCGCGCCCTTTTCCACCGCCATGCGCGCCGCTTGGTAGCCGTCGAGTTCGATGTAGCGGTCAATGTCGGTCGCGCCTTTGCCAAAACGGCTGGAGACGATCTTGACCTCTTCGGGATGGGAAACCAGTGTCGGCATAGAGTCTCTTCGAGTTACCTTTTCGCCTGCTTGCGATATTGATCGAGCACGGCGTCCATGGCTTCGGGCGTCAGGTCGTCGTGGAAGTCGTAGTTGACCTGCACAGCCGGCGCCCAGCAACAGGCTCCGATGCATTCGACCTCTTCGAGGGAAAAGACGCCGTCGGGCGTGGTCTGCTTGTGGCCGACGCCGAGCTTGTTTTTGCAATGTTCGAAGAGTTCCTGGCCGCCGCGCAACATGCAGCTAATGTTCGTGCAGACCTGCACGTGATATTGGCCGACTGGCACCGTGCGCAGCATGGAGTAGTAGCTGAGCACGTTGCGCACGTCGAGTTCGGTGATGCCGATGCGCAGTGCGATTTCAGCAATGGCGGCTTCGGTAAGATAGCCCAGCTCGTCCTGCGCGTAGAGCAGCATGGGCACCAGCGCCGAGCGGCGCACCGGGTAGAGAGTGACCAGCTTGTCAAAACGCGCGGCCAGCTCTGGAGAAAAAATGGTTGCTGTTGCAGCCGTCATGCGCGTCGCTCCGTTTCCTGCATGTGCCGCAGTTGCAACTCCACGGCAGCGTCCATCTCCAGCGGCTGCTCACTGATGTCCACGCGCAAGCGGCCTTCCTCGGTAAATTCATACAGGCCGTTTCTGGAGCCTGCCTTGGCGCGCGCGGGCGCAAACTTCCAGATGCCCGTGCCCATGGAATCTGGCGCGTGCCAATGGAAGACGCCGGCCACGTTGCGGATGGAGATGGTCTCAGCATCATTGTTGGAGACCTTCCAGTCTCGTTGCGGCTCCGCCACGGCGTACATGGCCACATGCGAGGCCACCAGCGCGCGCAGCGAGGTCCACATCTCGGCAGCCAGCATGGAATTGGGGATTGTCAGCATCGCCGTGCTCACCGGTCAATCTCTCCCAGCACAATGTCAATGGAGCCAATGACGGCCACCACGTCGGCCAGCAAACTGCCCACGCACATCTTCTCCAGCGCCTGCAGGGTGGCGTAGGTTGGGTTGCGCATGTGTACGCGGTGGGGCTTGGCCGTGCCGTCGCTGACGACAAAGTAGCCCATCTCGCCGCGCGGCGATTCGATGCCTTGATAGACCTGTCCCGCCGGAACGGCGAAGCCTTCGGTGACGATCTTAAAGTGATGGATTAAGGACTCCATCTGCGTCTTCATCTTTTCACGTTCCGGCAGAACGATCTTGGGCGCATCGGCCTTGATGGGGCCTTCGGGCAGACCATCGAGGGCCTGCTGAGCGATTTTGACCGACTCGCGCATCTCTTGCAGCCGCACCACGTAGCGCGACCAGACATCACCGGCTGTAGCCACGGGGACTTTGAATTGAAATTTTTCGTAGCCGGAGTACGGCATGTCGCGCCGTAGATCCCAGTCCACACCGCTGGCGCGCAGCGGCGGCCCAGTGACGCCGAAGGCAATCGCGTCAGCAGCGCTTAAGTAGCCAATGCCTTGCGTGCGCTGTACCCAGATGGGATTGCCGCTGAGCAGGTTTTCATACTCATCGATCTTTTCTGGCAGCATGGCCAGCAATTTGCGCACGCGCTCGTAGAAGTCCAGCGGCGGATCCAACGCCAGACCACCGATGCGGATGTAGGAGGTCATCATGCGCTGACCGGCCAGGCAGTCAAAGATGCGCAGAATCTCCTCGCGTTCGCGGAAGCAATAGAGGAAG
>DAHUZD010000061.1 GCA_027306745.1 Acidobacteriaceae bacterium | reverse complement strand
GTCCAGCTCCGCCGCTCTTCAACGATCCATTCGTTACCGCATCCAGCGGGCAGGCCATCGCGCAGCCGTTTCCCATGCACCTAGCCAGCCTGCACGCAACCAGTGCGCATCCAGATGCCAGCGTGAACTGGACGCAGTTCACGCCGATCAGCGGCATACCCGCGTATCCGACGACGAACAAAATTCCCTACACCGCAGAGTACATGCTCTCCCTTGAGCGGCAACTGGACGCGCGCACTGTGGCCACGGCCAGCTATGTGGGCGCCTCCGCACATCGACTGCTGGTGCTTAAAGAGGCCAATCCCGGCGATCCAGCGCTATGCCTCAGCTTGAGTCAGCCGAGTGCGGTGGCTGTTGGTTCGCCGACATGCGGGCCATTTCAGGAGAGCAATACCTTCACCACCGCAGGCGGGCAAGGGGTGCAGGGAACACGCGCACCGCTGGGGCCAAACTTTGGCAGCGATGCCGAGCAGGCGAGTCTTGGCGTGGCCAACTACAACGCGCTGGAGTTGAGCCTGCACCACACGGGAGCGCGGTTGGAGGTGCTGGCCTCATACACGTTTGGCAAGTCGATGGATGAATCCTCCAATCTCGGCGAAGAGGTGAACCCCACGCAGCCATCGTTGAGCTACGCGCTTTCGGCCTTTGACGTGCGCCATAATTTTGTAGCGACGTACACATATCAGTTGCCGATGGAGCGGCTGCTGCGCCACGATAATCGCTGGACGCGTGGCTGGGCCATCTCTGGCATCACGCGCATGAGCACTGGCTTTCCTGTCACGCTGGTCAACAATGGCGACAACTCGCTGCTGGGCACCGATCCGAATGGCGTCAACAACTCCAGCGTGGATGAGCCGCAGTTCACGCCCGGCCCGCTGCATCTAAATCACAATCCGCGCGGCGCCGGACACAACTACTTCAACACGACACTCTTTGCCATGCAGCCGTTGGGCACGCCGGGCAATGCCAAGCGCAGATTTTTCCCCGGACCCGGCATGGACAACACGGATCTGGCGCTGTTGAAGAATTTCTCTCTGTCGCAGGCGCGTTCACTGCAACTGCGCTTGGAGAGCTTCAACACCTTCAACCACGCGCAGTTTTTTGGCGCAGGTGCAGTGGATGGCAACATTAGCAGCGCAACATTTGGTCAGGCGGTCAGCGCGGCCAGTCCACGCATTGTGCAGGTTGCGGCCAAGCTGATCTTTTGAGGCGGTCCAACGCGGCAGCAGCCGATGCCAGGCAGCAAACTGTTTTATCCTGAGACGGAGACATCTATGACAACCTCCGCATCTAGTGCCACGCCCGTTCGAGAGATTTCCATTGCGCACAGTCCGGACTCGGACGACGCCTTCATGTTTTATGCCCTGGCCACGGATAAGGTGACCGTGCCTGGACTGAAGTTCACGCACACGCTCTGCGACATTGAGACGCTGAACCAACGTGCCATGCGCGAGGCATTCTATGACGTGACCGCTGTCAGCTTCCACGCCTATCCGTACTTGCAGGAGAAGTATGCGCTGATGCCTTGTGGCGGCAGCGTGGGCGAGGGCTATGGCCCGATGATCGTCGCGCGCCGCCCGATGACGCTTGAACAGGCTGCGAGCACGCGCATCGCCATTCCCGGAGCGCTGACGACGGCCAATCTTGCGCTACGCATCATTCTGCCTGGCGTGGAGACGGAGATTGTGCCCTTCGATCAGATCATTCCGCAAGTGCTGGCAGGCAGGTTTGAGGCTGGCCTGATCATTCACGAAGGTCAGTTGACCTATGCGCGTGATGGTTTGCATTTGGTGCTGGACGCGGGTCAGTGGTGGCGAGAGCAAATGGGCCTGCCGCTGCCGCTGGGCGGCAATGCGATTCGCCGCGACCTCGGCCCAGATCTGCACAAGAAGATCAACGATGCGCTGCGCGCCAGCATCCGCTACGCGCTCGACCATCGGGAGGACGCGCTGCACCACGCCATGCAATTTGCCCGCGACTTGGATACGCGCGATGCCAACCGATTCGTCGGCATGTATGTGAATGAGCGCACGCTCGACTACGGCGAAGATGGCCGCGCGGCCATCCGGCGCCTGCTCGAACTGGGCCATGAGCGCGGCATCCTTCCTCACGCTCCGCGCGTAGATTTTGTAGGGTAAAGCCGATGTCGGAGTCTTGTCCGCTCTTCGATCATGTGCTCGACGCGCCGTCAGCATTTACACCGGAAGATTTGGTGGATGCAGTGCGTGAATCGAAAAGGTTGCCAGGCACAAATGTTCCGGCACTCTGTGTGCTGGACTTTGACGGTGACCTGACGGATTGGCTTGTGCAGCAGGGCATGGCGACGCCATTTCTTCCTTGGGCCTGTTTCCATACCACGATGTACGGGGTCGAGATCGAGGGGGTTCGTTGTGGAATTGTCGCTCGCACAATTGGTGGGCCGTATGCGGTGCTGATTGCCGAACAGCTTCGCGTCTCTGGAGCGCAATTGATTTTGGGAATTACCTC
>DAHUZD010000189.1 GCA_027306745.1 Acidobacteriaceae bacterium | reverse complement strand
GCATTCCCTTGTTGCTGGGGCGCACGACCGAGGGCGACCTCTTCGCGTTGCGCGACAGTTGCCCGCACCGCGGCATTCCACTCTCGTGTGGCGGATTTGATGGCGAGTCGGTCACCTGCAAATATCATGGCTGGCGTTTTGCTCCGGTCAACGGACAGTGCCAGCAGATTCCCTCGCTCACGCAGCACGATACGCTTGATTGCAGCCGCATCTTCGCCACGGCCTATCCCTGCCGCGAACAGGATGGCTATGCCTGGGTCTACATGCCTGCACCCGGCGCGGGGCGCAAGAACGATGCCGCCAAGTTGCCCGCGCCGCCGGAGCTGCCCAAGTTCAGCGAGCGCTATCGCACGGCGCATTTGGTCGCAGACCTGCCTTGCAACGTCGATCACGGCATCATCGGCCTGATGGATCCGGCGCATGGGCCGTTCGTGCATCAATCCTGGTGGTGGCGCACGCAGCAGAGCATCCACGAAAAGGAAAAGCGATTTGAGCCGATTCCGCAAGGCTTCCGCATGACGGCGCATGCTCCCTCTGGCAACAGCGCCCCGTACAAGCTGCTGGGCGTCTATGGAGAACCCATTACGACGACGATTGATTTTGTGCTGCCCAACCGGCGTTATGAAACGATCCGTTGCGGCGACAAATGGTTCAGCAGCCTGACGACGGTGACGCCGATGACGGCCACGCGCAGCCGCATTGACGTGGTGGCTGCGTGGAATATTTTTTACAAAGTTCCGCTGGTTCCGGCGATTGCAAAATTCTTTGGTGCACGCTTTGTGGAGCAGGATCGCATCACCATGGTGCAGCAGGCCCAGGGGCTGCGCTACAACCCGGCGCTGATGCTGATTGATGATGCGGATCGTCCGGCCAAGTGGTACTTCGCCCTGAAACAGGCGCGAATCCAGGCTGCGCACGGAGAAAAATTTGTTCACCCGCTCTCCGGCCCCATCACACTGCGCTGGCGTAGCTGAGAGAAGCTACGCCTCCGCGGTGAGTGCGTCCACTTGCAGGTCGAGGCGGCGGCCCAACTCCAAAAATGGTTCCAGCCAGGCTGGGTCCTGCAGAGCGCGCACATGTTCTGGCGGCGTGGAGCTGTGTAGCAGCGTGTTCCAGATGTTCTGCGCCTGCCACAGGTTCACTTCAAAGGGAAGCGCGTGCAGCGCGGCCGTCCGTTCCAGCGCGGCGGTCAGCGCGGTCAGGTCGCCGGGATTCTGTTGCACCCGCAGCAGGGCGCGCTTCCAACTCTGGCTGGCCAGATAGCCCAGTTCTGGCCCGTGTAGCGGCACTTCATCTGCCTTGGCTTGTTCGAGCAGCTCGCGCAGGCGCACCTCATCCAGCGGCTCACCTTGCAATGTCTGCCGCAAATCTTCATTCAGCACAAACTCCGCAGCCAGCATCAAGGCCTGTGGGCGCGGCATTCCACTCTGGCTTAAAAAATGCAGCAGGGAGGTGTGATCCTCATAGACGGAACGCAGGTGGCCCTCCATCTCGCCAAGAGTGGAGTCCAAAATGCGCTGCAGAATGTTGCGCTGCTCATCGCGGAAGAGCGAGGTGAGCGAGTAGGCTGTGGAGCCGAAATAGCGGTCAAAGAGGCGGATCACTTCAGGCAGTTGTGCGCGGCCCACAGCAGCGCGCACCTCATCCACAAAGGCTGGGAAGGGCAGGCTCTTCGAGCGCTCCTTGCCATTGGAGCCATTGGAGCGGCTGC
>DAHUZD010000188.1 GCA_027306745.1 Acidobacteriaceae bacterium | reverse complement strand
ACGACAAGGGACGCGCGCACCTGGATCTCGTCTCCGGCCTCGGCGTCAACGCCATGGGCCATGCGCAT
Organism: Acidobacteriaceae bacterium; assembly: GCA_027306745.1. GTDB lineage: Bacteria > Acidobacteriota > Terriglobia > Terriglobales > Acidobacteriaceae > JAJZCX01. The sequence goes on along the minus strand of DAHUZD010000188.1, from coordinate 3,611 downwards.
CCGCGCTAGGTGCCCATCTTCCGCGATCAGGCGGCCAAGCTGGTTCACCTTTCCAACCACTACGACAATCGCTACCCAACGGCGTTGGCTGAGCGGCTCTGTGATCTCACCGGCATGGCCGGTGTCTTTTTTTCGACCGGCGGAACCGAGGCCGTTGAAGGCGCCATCAAGCTGGCGCGTCTGGCTGCGTGGGATGGCGGCGCTGGGCGCAAGTGCGCCTTCGTCTCCTTGAATGGCAGCTACCACGGACGCACCTATGGCGCGCTCTCCGTCACCGGGCAAGAGCGCTATCGCCAAGGCTTCGCGCCGGGACTGCCCGACATTCGCTTCGTCGATCGCAATGACATCGCTGGCCTGCGCGCCGCGATGGACAACGACGTGTGCGGAATTTTGATTGAGCCGCTGCAAGGCGAGGGCGGCGTGTGGGAGTGCACCAAGGAATATCTGGCCGAGGCGCGCCGCTTGGCTGACGAGCACCACGCGCTGCTCATCTATGACGAGATTCAGTCCGGCTTGGGCCGCACCGGCGACTGGTTTTCCTATGAAGCCTCCGGCGTGCGCCCAGATGTGTTGATCGTCGGCAAGCCGCTCGGCGGCGGGCTGCCGCTCAGCGCATTTCTGGTGACAGAAGAACTCTTCGGCGTCTTCCAACTGGCGCAGCACGGCAGCACACTCGGCGGCAGCCCATTGGCCTCACGCCTCGGCTTGGAGTTTCTCTCCTTCATGGAGAGCGAGGGCATGCTGCACCGCATCCACCAGACCAGCCAATATATGCAGCAACAATTGCAGAAGCTGGTGAAGGATTTTCCCGTGGCTCGTGCCGTACGTGGGCGGGGTCTGCTGCTCGGCTTGGAAATTTCGCAGCCGGGCCGCCCAATTGCTGAGGCGGCGTTGCAACGCGGCCTGCTGCTCAACGTCACGCAGGGCAACATCTTCCGCTTTCTGCCGCCCTATATTTTGGAGCCGCAGCATATCGATCAAGCCATCGGCATTTTTCAGGAACTGCTCACCATTGCTTCCGAAGCAGAGAAGGCGGCTTGCGCCACCACTGAGCGAGCGTAAAATCTCAACGCCTGCGCGTGCCATTTTTCACCCAGCGTGCAGGGGGCTTCTTCACCGGCGGCTCTGCCTTTGGAGCCTCCGGTTCTACTTTCGCCAGCAGCACGCGCAGGTCGCGCAGATTGTTGCCTGTTGGCCCCGTGACCACCGCATCGCCCAGCGCATCAAAGAATGGATAGGTGTTGAAGTGTTGCAGCGCGATCGAAGCATCCAATCCACATTGCTCTGCCCGGTGCAGCGTATCTGAATCCGCCAGCGCGCCTGCCACAGGACTGTTGCCATCCATGCCATCTGTGCCCGCAGAAAGCACAACCACCGGTGCATCCTCCGCCTTCATTTCGGTGGCAGCATACAGCGCCCACTGTTGATTGCGTCCACCCACGCCGCAGCGCTCCGGTACTGGAACGCCGAGTTCACCACCGGAGAGCAGGCAGACATAACGCGGCACGTTTACGGGTTGCACAGCACTTGCCCTGATTGCGCGCTGTGTAGGCTGGCGCAGATCGTGCAGTCGTTCCAGCAAATGCCGCGCTGCCGCCATGTACTCCCAGTCATCGCAACTGGTATCCGTGTTGGTTGTGAAGCCCAGCGCTTCCGCGTGGCCTCGTGCCGCAGCCAGCAGATCATGGGTGTCGAGCAGCGTGCAGACATGCAGTGGAAATGCGCCGGGCTTGGGAGTTTCCGGCAGATGATTTTGCTCAAAAAAATGCCGCACGCGCGCAGGAAATTCCTCCGCCAGCGCATAATGGTCGATCACCGCGCGGCATTGTGCCAGCGTCGTTGGGTCCGGCAACACCGGGCCAGAGCCGAGATCCGCCAGCGCGTGTGGGGGCACGTCGGAGACCAGAAGCGCCACCAGCGTTGCCCCCGGCGGCGCTGCCATGGCCAGTCGTCCGCCTTTGATCGCGGAAAAATGTTTGCGCACGCAGTTCATCTCCGCAATCGGTGCGCCACAATGCACCAACGCCCTGTGAAAGTTCTGCACATCTTCCAGCGTTATGGCCGCGTCCAGCGGCTCTTCCAACATGGAAGAGGCTCCGCCACTGATCAGAAAAATGCAAAGCGTGCGCTGCGCACTTTCCGCATCGAGGGGCAGGGCCTCCAGCATGGCGCGCGCCGCACATCCCGCTTGCAGGGAGGCTGCATTCGGCACGGGATGTCCGCTTGGAAAATGTGCGATGGATTGTGGCAGCGTATCCGGCGCATTAGGGGTAGCTAGAATGCCGGCCATATCCCAAACGCCGCTTTGCGGCAGTCGTTGCAAGAGCGCGGCCAGCATGGTCGCAGCCGCTTTGCCTGCGGCTACGATGCGCACGCGGTCATAGTGGCTCAAATCAAAATCAACATCGTCGATGCGCAGCAGCGAGCCATCCACGCGCACCTTCTCTGCAAAGGCGTTTGCAACGCTGCACTGCTTGAGCGCGTGTGCAAAGATGTCGCGCGCAGCGTGGCGCATAAACTCCAATTCGTGCGCGAAATCCTCAGGCGGCATCGGCTCGGCTCCGGTTCAGATTGCAGGAAAGAAATTCTCTGTCAGCCAAGTGCGCATCGCCATTTGCATCACGTCGATCTTGCCTGCAAAAAAATGATCTGCATCGGCGATCCAGACAAGCTGCTTCGGCTCCGCCGCCGTGGCCACAATGGCGCTGACAGCATCCACTGGGCCATACGGATCGTGGTCGCCGCTGACAAATAATTTCGGCTGCGCACAGCCGGACAGGCAAGGGTAGCTGTAGCTGCGCCCCTCGGCCTCTACCGGCAGGCCGAGCGCAATCAGGCTGCGCACGCGCGCATCGCCACAACAGGCCTGCAACCCAACGGCTGCGCCAAAAGAAAATCCGGCAAAGAGAATGGGCCGCTGATATTCCTGCTCCAGCCAGTCGAGCGCGCAGCGTACGTCGTCCATCTCGCCCACGCCGTCGTCATGCGTTCCCTCGCTGCGTCCCGTGCCGCGAAAGTTGAAGCGCAGCACGGGCAGGCCAAAGCCGTGCAGTACCTTCATCGTGTTGTAGACAACCTTATTGTGTAGCGTGCCGCCGCCCAGCGGATGCGGATGACAGACCCGCGCTGCGTAGGGCGCGTCCGAACGGCCAGCATTCAACAGCGCTTCCAAGCGTCCGGCTGGCCCGGCCAAGTCAAAGGCGCGCACGGCTGCGGCAGGCGGATTGGCAGCGGTTGGTTCCATGCTGGGCGGATGGCGCAAAGCTCCATTGTAAGCGTGCCGGTACGCGGCCTGTTGGCCTTCGGCGCGGTATGCTGGAAGAGAATGCCTACGAATCCAGTTCAGCTTACGCGCCAGCTCATCGACATCCCCTCGGTTACCTTTCAGGAAGCCGCCGTGGGAGAGTTTCTTGCCGAGTACCTTACCGCACAAAAATTCTCCGTCGAGTGCACACCCGTCGAGCAATCCGCAGGCGGCGAACGACGCAATGTGTATGCGGGCATCTCCGGCCAAACTCCGGACGTGGTGCTTTCGACGCACATGGACACCGTGCCGCCATTCTTTGGCAGTTCCGAAGACGAAGAATTTATTTATGGCCGCGGCGCTTGCG
>DAHUZD010000390.1 GCA_027306745.1 Acidobacteriaceae bacterium | reverse complement strand
GGGCGCCTGCTGCTTTGCAATCCATTCACTCCGGCACGGCGCACCGGCTGGGACCCGGTGCCCGAACGCGGGCAGACCCGGCAAAGCCAAAACCATTTACGATACAGACAGTCCCCGCCAGATTTGCGCCACAGCGGCGCAGGCAAGACCGGGGCCAACAACCGCCCGCATGGCCCGTGTTTGCATGGCACAGGCTGCTGGAGCATTGCGCCGTCCCAGCGACGGCAGTAGGAACAGACTTGGCCGAATTCAAAAATCCTAATCAGCAGGGCGGGCAAGACAGCAGCTCGTTGCTGGTCTTTACGTTGATCTTTGTCGTGGTGCTCATTGGCATGGAGTACTTCCGGCCCAAGCCCGCACCCACGGCTCCTGCCGCGCAACCACAGAGTGCTGCTCCGGCAGCCTCCACAGCGGGAGCGCCCAGCACCACGATGGCGTCTTTGCCCGCCAAGGCTGCGGGTAGCGCCGCCACCGCCCCTACGCTGGCTGCAACGGCAGAGACCACAACGACGGTTGAAAATTCCCTGTACCGGATCACCTTCAACAATCGCGGCGCGCGGGTTACCTCGTGGATATTGAAGGATTACACCGACGAGAACGGCCAGCCGCTCGACTTGGTGAATGCGCAGGCTGCGCAGAGCTTCGGCTATCCCATGTCGCTGTACACCTATGACGCGAATCTGCGCACGCAACTGTCGCAGGCGCTTTACGTGCCTTCGGCCACGGGATCCTTGACGGCCCCGGTGCAGGTCAGCTTTACCTATGCCGCAGGCGGCCTGGAAGTGAAGAAGACCTTCCACTTTGACAGCAGCTATGTGTTGCATGCCGATGTCAGCGTCACGATGAATGGCGCGCCCGTGGAAGCCTTGCTGACTTGGCCCTCCGGCTTTGGCGACCAACATGCAGGCACAGGCAGCACGCGCGGCATGAGCAGCTATTTGGCGCAACTGGATACGTTTAGCAACGGCAAGGCCGACAGTGTCGCTGCGAAAAAGGTGAGCGGCGGTGGCACACAGAACGGGCCCTTTGACTGGGCCGGAGTCAGCGACCTCTACTTTGCTGCGATCTTTTTGCCCGATGCACCCAGCCAGAGCACGCTGGTTTCTCTCAGCAACATTCTGCCCGCCACTACCGGCGATGCCGCGGCCAGGCTGAAGAATGGCATTCCGATTCTGGGAGCGGCCGTGGGAGCGGCCAGCGGCGCCACCAGTCTGCGCATATTTGTTGGCCCCAAACAACTGGGCCTGCTGCATCAGATTCACGCCATGGCGGCAGACGGCAAAACGACCGGCCCGGATCTGGTGCCGATCGTGCACTACGGCATGTGGTCATTCCTGGCCAAGCCGCTCTTTTACGCTCTGCGCTGGATGCACAACCACATCGTCGCCAACTGGGGCTGGGCGATTCTGCTCTTCACCGTGCTCATCACGCTAGCCATGCTGCCGACGCGCATCACCATGATGAAGTCGTCCATCAAAATGCAGCGCGTGCAGCCGCAGATGAACGCGATCAAGGAAAAGTACAAGAAGTACAAGTTCGACGATCCGCGCAAGCGCGACATGAACCTGGAGATTCAGCAGCTCTACCGCGATGAGGGCATCAACATGTTTGGCGGCTGCCTGCCCATGCTGATCCAGTTCCCGCTGATCTTTGCCTTTTACGCCATGCTGGAGAATGCTATCGAGCTGCGCCACGCTCACTGGTTCTGGCTGCATGATCTTTCCGCGCCGGATCCATATCACATTCTGCCGATTCTGATGGTGGTATCGCAGTTTGCGTTTCAGTTGTTCACGCCCACACCGGGCGTCGATGCAGACCAGCAGAATATGATGGCCTTCACCATGCCGCTCTTCAGCGGATTCATCACATGGCATTACGCCTCGGGTCTGGCGCTGTACTGGGCTTGCAGCAACCTGATTGGCATCTTCATGCAGTTGGGCATCAACCGCACCAGCCTGGGCAAGGAACTGCGCGCGATTCAGGCCAAGCGCGCGGCCAAAAAACAAGGCAAGCCCGCGCTGGCGCGCAGATGATATAGTTCCTGCGCGCTGTGCGTGGGGCAAAACACGGCCACAGAATTTTTTCAGGGGAGAGCCATGCCAATCGAGGACTATCGCGCCGCTGCACAGAAGATCGACACGCTGATGAAGACGCTGATCAGCACAGGCGGTCTGCGCCTGAAGTACCGCATCACCGCAGGCCCCGGCGCAGCCGATCCCGACGGGCTCGAGTCGCGCGAGATATACGTAGAACTGGGCGGCCCAGACAAGCCGCTGCTGCTGGAGCGCAATGCGGAGCTGCTCTACTCCATAGAGCACATCGCGGCCAAGACCCTGCGGTTGGAAAACGAGGAGCACGATCGTGTCTCCTTTGACGCAGGCGGATACAAGGCCATGCGCGCACAAGAGCTGCGCCTGCTGGCCAACACCGCTGCGGACAAGGTGCGCTCCACCGGCCAGCCGTATCAATTTTCGTCGATGAGTTCGCGCGAGCGTCGCTTGTTGCACTTGGCGCTGCGCTCCATTGAAGGCATCAAGAGCGAGAGCAGCGGCGAGGGCCGCGAGCGCTGCGTCGCCGTCTACCCAGCGGACTGGAAAGGCCCACTGCTTACGCCTGCCCCACAGCGCCGCAGCTTTGGCCGCCGGTAGCCGAGAGCCTCTGGCGTCAACCTTTTCCAGCCCTGCAAATGAACACATCCAATACCAGCAACGATTCCTCTGTAGACACCATCGTTGCAATTTCAACGCCGCCGGGGCGCGGTGGCCTTGGTGTTGTGCGCCTCAGCGGGCCGCAGGCCGTGGCCATCGCCATGCCGATGCTGCGTCTGCGCCATGCGCTGGCTCCTGCGCAGGCGCGCTTTGCCGAGTTGATCGACCCAGCCACGCAGGAACGGCTCGACGAGGCCGTCGTCACCTGGTTTGCCGCGCCGCACTCCTATACCAGCGAAGATGTCGTGGAAATCTCCGCGCATGGCGCTCCGGTACTGTTGGAGTTTCTGGTGCGCGCTTGCATCGCCGTTGGCGCGCGCCTGGCTCATCCTGGGGAGTTCACCGAGCGCGCCTTTTTGGCTGGGCGTATCGATCTGACGCAGGCCGAAGCTGTGCGCGACCTGATCGACGCGCAGACGCTCTACCAGGCCAAGATCGCCAGTGAGCAACTGGGCGGCTCGCTCTCGCGCCGCATCCGGCCTATCAAGCAGACGCTGGTCGATCTTATCGCAGAAATGGAAGCGGGCATCGACTTCGCCGAGGACGACATTGATGTGCTCTCTGCGCCAGAGATTCTGCCGCGCATCGCTGCCGTCGCTGAGCCGTTGCAGGCGCTGGCCGCAGGCTTTGCCTATGGGCGCGTGGTGCGCGATGGATTTTCACTGGCAATTCTGGGCCGACCCAACGCAGGCAAATCCTCGCTCTTCAACCGGCTGGTGCAGCGGGAGCGCGCCATTGTGACGGCCACGCCCGGCACCACGCGCGACTTGGTTACCGAGCGCGTCTCGCTGGGCGGCATTCCAATGGAGTTGATCGATACCGCCGGCCTGCGCGCAGCAACGGATGAGGCCGAGCGGCTGGGCATTGAAAAATCCCGCGAGGCTGCGGCGGAGGCCGATGTGGTGCTGCTGGTCCTCGACGCCAGCGCCGGACAGTTGGACGAGGAGGAACGCGCTCTGTTGCAGCAGATTGAGAATCGGCGCGCACTGGTGGTTCTCAACAAAGTGGACGTGCAATCCGCGCCGACATGGTCTGAGGCAATTTCCTGTCCTGGGCTGCGCACCTCTGCGCTGACCGGCGAAGGCATCGCCGCATTGCAGGAAAAAATTCTGGAGAGCGTGCGTGGCTCAGGTGCAGAGATCGAGTCTACGCTGGTGACCAATCTACGCCAGCAGCAGGCCGTGCAAGAGTCCTTGGCAGCGCTGGCGGCTGCGCGGGCTGGCGTTGAAGCGCAGATTCCCCATGAGATGATCCTGCTCGATTTCTATGGAGCGCTGCGCGCGCTGGATGCGCTGACCGGCGAGACCACGCTGGATGATATTTTGAACCAGATATTTTCCACCTTCTGCATTGGAAAATAGCAAAGATTTACGTGGCGACTGTGGATTGCAGCGCCGTCCGCGCCGCCCGCCGCTGCGCCCAGCGCAGGAGCGGTACCGTCATGGCGGTCGTCACAAGCGCCATCAAAATGAAGGCAGAGAAGAGTTCGCGGTTGAATATGCCTGCGGACAGCGCAAGACTGAGCACGATCAGATCGACCAGGCCACGCGTATTCATCAAAATCCCCAGCGTCAACGCCTGCTGCTGGTCAAGATTGCTTTTGCGTGCAGCATAAAACGTTCCGCCGACCTTGCCTCCGATGGCAACGATTAAAATCGCCGCCGTCCACAGGGCAATGCCGGGGTGCAGCAGTGCTCCAAATTGCGTGTTCATGCCTGTGACCGCGAAAAAAACGGGCAGAAGCAGAATGCTGACCAAAGGATGAATCGACTGTTCCAACTGTTGCTTCCACTGGGGCACGCGCGGCAGACAAACCCCCGCAAGAAAAGCTCCAAACAGTGCATGTACGCCCAGTCTTTCTGTGGCGAAGGCCGACAAAAGCGCCGCAACAAGAAAGCAACCCAGCAGCAGTCGCGAAAATCGTGGTGCACCCCGCCAGCGAATCACCATTTGCGCCAGCGGGCGGAAGGCCCCCAATAGGAAGACAACGTACACCAGCAGAATCAACAGCCTCAGGGCGAGCGTTGCCACCGAGGAACCTACGTTGACCACCGTGAGTGCAATGGCCAGCAGAGTCCAGCCCAGCACATCGGCAATGGCTGCACTCACCAGAGCCATGGATCCAAGGTCCCCCTCCAGCGCCTGCTCGCGGATGATGAGCGCCAGTACGGGAAAAGCAGTGGTGCAAATGGCCGTACCAAAGAAGAGAAAAAATGCCAGATGATTTTGGTTGGCTCCAGCGTAGACGTGGTACATGGGCAGAGCCAGCAGCATGCCAGCGGCCAGAGGAATGCCCATACTGGCCGCGCTGACACGCAAGGCCACGTGGCGCTGCTTCCAGACTGCGCCTACATCCAGGTCCAATCCTTCAAGAAACAAGTAGAGGATTAGGCCCAAATTGCTGACCAGTTCCAACGTATGCAGGGATCCAGGCGGGAACAGCATCGCGCGCACCTGCGGCAACCATGCCCCCATGGCGGAACGGCCCAACAGGATTCCGCCGATCATTTCGCCAACAACCCTGGGCTGGCCAAAGCTACGCAAGAGGCCCCCGCAAAGCCCCGCCACGGTAACAATCACCGCGATTTGGAGAATGAATTGGGCGTGTGCGCTCATAGCAGTTGGGTGGAATTCCGTGGGAATCCTTGATTACGAAACTATATACCGTGTGAATGGGATTGAGAAAATGCACACACGGCTCTGGCCCTGCTTTCGCCACATGTGTGGAGCGCTGCGTGCGCTCGATATGCGCTGACTTGCGAGAAACGCTCGACGATATTTTGAATCTGAGTTTCTCCTGCGTATGAATGTGCGGCTCCGGGAGTGCCCTCAGCTTCGCAGTGAAAAGCTCCAGAAAGCGGGGCACCTGCTGCCGAGAGTGTTCCCCCCTGCCTGCTACTGAGTTGCCACCGCAATCGCGCTGGCCCAAGACTCATACGCATTGCTGGGCATGGGTAACAGTGTGGCCCCGCCAGCGTTCACCCAATATACGGCGGTTTGGCCCACGTCTGCGGGGGAATCCATCAAAGATCCCACCGCATACACATCGCCGCCCGAGACCGCAATCCCGGAAGCGTACGTGGTGCCGGCAGAACCTTGAATGTAGCTGGGCAGGGGCAGCGACATGGCCGTGCCGTTGATCCAGTATGCGGCATTGGTGACGTCCGTCGCGCCGTTCGTCCCACTTCCCGCCACATACGCATCGCTGCCCGAGACCGTGATCCCACCAGTGGCATAATTTCCTGCCGAATCGTTGGGGGGGATGGGCAAGGTCGTAGCCGCGCCGTTGTTGACCCAGGATATGGCGGTTTCGGTGCCCGCGTAGGGATCCGTAAATCCCGACACATACACATTGCCACCCGAGACTGCGATCCCATTGGCGTAGTAGTCCCCCGTCAGGCCGCTGGGCATGGGTAAAAGTGTGGGCGTACCGTTTACCCAGAGTGCGGCACTTTCGTCGTTATTGGTGTTCCACGCAGGTCCCACCACGTACACATTGCTGCCCAATATCGCGATCGAGGAGGCGTAAGCGTTGGCCATGCCGCTGGGTGGGGACAATGTCGTCGCAGTGCCGTTCACCCAGAGTACGGCGTTGCCGCTGCCCCCAGTATTCTCCTCATATCCGGCCACATACACATTACCGCCCGAGACCGCGATCGCGTTGGCTTGGGCGATAGTCATACTGCCGGGCAAGATCGTGGCCGCGCCGTTCAACCAATATAAGGCGGTTTGGGTGGTGTCGTTCCACGCAGTTCCAGCCACATACGCATCACTGCCCGAGACTGCGATCGCGTTGGCTTGCGCGCTGGTCATGCCGCTGGGCGTCGCTAGAGCCGTCGCGGTGGCCGTTGGGCTGCCGGAGGTAAGCTGCCATTCCTCTGCG
>DAHUZD010000386.1 GCA_027306745.1 Acidobacteriaceae bacterium | reverse complement strand
CACGTTGAATTTTGGCATCCAGACCTACACGACGCAAGACCTGACGATTCGCTACCAGCAAAAGGAGATGGCCAGCTATCACCTACGCCAATCGACGGCATTGCGGATGCTGTTGGGGATTCTAGGCACGGCCGCCATCGCAGCGCTGGCGGTCTTTTGGCTGCCGACCAAGAGCCTGCTGCACCTGACGATTTCTCAATCCACAGCGACGCTGACGCTGTATCTTTTGGCGCTGCAAGTGCTGGTGGTGGTTTTGTTTGGATATTTCACCGGCATCTACACTGTGTTGAGCCGCGCGCACGCCGGTGTGCTTTGGGTGAATGGCCAGCGGCTGGCCATGGTGCTGCTGACGGCCTTTGGCGTTTGGCGGCGCTGGACGTTTCCCGCGCTGGCCGCCTGCCAGCTTGGCACCTATGCCGTGGGTGCGTGCCTGATTCTGCTGCATGTTCATCGCATCGCGCCAGGGATTTTTCCGCGCCTGCGCGGCTGGGATCGCGCGGCGGCGCGAGCGATGCTGAAACCCAGCGGCTATTTCGGCCTGATTAGCTGGAGTACGTTTTTGTCGTATGAGATTCCCGTGCTCGTGTTGCAGCGTGAGATTGGCCCGTTCGTTGTGGTTGCATTCACGGTAATGCGCACGATTTACTCCATGGTGCGGCAGGCGTTGAACGCGGTAACGCAGTCGCTGGCACCGGAGATTACGCGGCTCTACGGCAGGGAAGATTGGCCCATGCTGGCGCGGCTCTACGGCTATTCAGAGCGCCTGATCTACGCGATGGCTCCCACGGCAAATCTGTGCTTGCTGTTGATCTCTCCCGTGCTGCTGCATCTTTGGCTGCACCAGCCGGGGCTGTACCAGGTGGCTCCGTATGTGTGTATGGCCGCCATTGCCATTGTGCTGGCAGCCAAAGAGCAGAAATTTCAATTTCAATATGCGACCAATACGCATGAGCATCTGGCCCGATTGATGTTCGGCAGCTACATGGCTTTGGCGGTGGTGAGCGTGCCCATGGTGCGCTGGATGGGGATGCTGGGCTTTTTACTGGCGTGGCTGGCGGTCGAGCTGTATCAGGTGACGCGAATGCTGCAGATGAACCGGCGGCTGTTTGCAACCTCTGCGCCGCCTGAAACTGTATCGGCTTTGGGATGGACCCCGGGAACAGGCCACGCGACTCTGCGCTTGCTGGCGCTGAGCGGGGTGGGGCTGGCGACCACGGCATGGTTGCTGGGCCACACCTGGCAGGCAGGCAGTTGGACCCAGGCAGCCGCGGCCATACTTTGCGCCGCCGGTGTGGGGGCCGCGGCGTACTGGCTCTTCAATTTGTTGCCAATTTTGAAATTGGCCGTGGGGAAACTGCGGGGCAGAATGGCAGAATTTGCGGCCTAACTTTACTTTACAGAATACTTGTTATCGGACGTTGGATATTAAGAATTCCATAGAGGTAAAGCTGGCAACTTATTCAATTCTCGCGGTCTATGTGGAGTTGGTGGCCCCGGGAAGATTCGAACTTCCGACCTGCGGTTTAGGAAACCGTCGCTCTATCCACCTGAGCTACGGGGCCATGGGACTGCCTGCATCTTGATTCTTGTTGGGATGCTCTGCCCAGCAAACTCCCAAGACACTAGTGTAGTGCAACCCGGCTGGGATCGGCGCACGGAGGCTTAATCATCACAGCAGGAGCGGCTGTGGCTCTGGCGACTTTGCACGGGCGGGCATGGCACTGAGCCATACGAGCAAAATACGCAGCAATCGCCTGGCTTGGGGCGTAGCACCGCCTGGCACCGGCGGCAGGTATAGAAAAATTGGCAGGCATCGGTGGGCATTAACTCCGTTTGCGCATAACCGCAGTGCGGACAGGTCAGAACGGATTCCAATGTTTCTTGGCTCATTTCTTGGCTCAACGGTCTGCCTCTGGCTGAGCGCCTGTCAGCATATCGCCACAAAGTTAGTAGCGCATGCTGGCGAGCAGCGATTGTACTTCCGTTTGTTCGGCAGCGGAGAGCGGCAACAAGGGCAGCCGTGGACGCCCGCCGTAGTAGCCATTCCAGTCACAGGCGAACTTGATGCCAGGGATGCCCATTTCCGCTCCGATGCGCGTGGCGGCATGGGCGAGGCGCTGCTGTTTTTCTGTGGCCAGAGCGCCGTCACCCTCTTTCCATGCAGTGTAAACCTCATGGCAGCACTGCGGAGCGCAGGCGGCAAAGGCGAGTACGCCTCCGCTGGCTCCGGCTTGCAGCGATGGGAGCAGCGATTGCGCAGCGCCGCTGAGTATGGCGAATCCAACTTCTTTCTGGCGGGTCTTGATGGCAGGCGCAGGCGGCGCGACGGCCAGAGCAGCGCCAGATTGCGTCAGCATGTCAGCCGCAACCAGGCTGGGGCCGCCAGTTCCCTGCTGCGGCTGTGCAGCCATGCGCGCTGTGACGGCGGCAAAGACCGGAGTCACAGTAACGATGCGCTTGCGGAAGCGCGTGGCCTGCACCAGAGCAGCGATGCGCTCCGCGTTGCCCGAGGAATCTTTGATGCCGATGATGTTTGGATGCTGCGCCAGATCAGTAACGATGGAAACGGGCAGATCATATTGCGTAAACGCGGGCACGCTATAGAGCAGCACCGGCAGCGGCGAGCGGTCGGCCACGGTGCGGTAGTAGGTGAGCATCTCGCGCGGAGCTTCGCCGACGCGGTGCAGTTGCCCACGGTAAAAGTGTGGTGTGCGCACGAGAACTGCATCATATTGGAGCCGGGCGGCTTCCTCGGCCAAACGCAGGGTTGCGTGGACGCTTTCCTGCCCGATGCCAGCGATCATCACCTTGTCTGGAGATGCAGCGGACATGGCTGCGCCGAGCGCTTCGCACTGTTCCTCTGGGGTGAGATGTACGGCTTCTCCCGTAGAGCCGAGCACAACCATGCCGGCCAGCGGCGTGCGGGAGTAACGGTCGATATTGTGTTCCAGCTTGCGCAGGTAGAGGCGCTCGTCGGGATAAAATGGCGTAGTTGCGGCGGCGAAGATTCCCTCTAGCAGCATAAAGTTCCAGTAAAAACCAAATGTGAAACCTGAAGGCAATGCGGCTTAGCGCACCGCCTCCCGGGCCAGATGTAGCGCCTGCAGCGCGTTGACTGTGATGTTCTCCTTTTGCAGCGAGGCGATGCCTTCGGCAGCGGCCCGCGCAGCGGAGAGTGTGGTTATCGTGGGAATGCGTTGCACGATGGCCGCGCGGCGAATGGCCTGGTCCTCAAAAAATGTGTCCTGG
>DAHUZD010000381.1 GCA_027306745.1 Acidobacteriaceae bacterium | reverse complement strand
CACGTCCGGCAATGGTGTCGTAATCTGCATCGCCGTTTCCCGTTTTTGCCTTTACTCATCTGCGTGGAAGGCACACTGCCTGCCATCGCCGATTTTCCCTCTCGCTCCACTCACCGATGAGCAGAAGGAGGGCCAGTTTGACCCCTGGGAGTCTAAGAGTGCTCTTAGAAAGCTCCCAGAATGAAAAAATCTGCGCCGCCGCGGCTGGTTCACCGTAAGGCAGCGCAGAATCTTGACCTGTACAGGAGGCCGCAGCGCGGCTCCCCGTTCAGGAGAAACAAATCTCTTCCGTGGTAATCTCCGCACGATCCTCGGCCAGAATGTAGGCGCGCTCGACCACATGGGCCAGCTCGCGCACATTGCCCGGCCAGTTGTGAGCACAAAGACGCGCTATCCCCTCTGGTGAAATCCGCTTGGCTGTCTCCTTTTGCCCAAGCTGCTCCAAAAAGTGCGCAACCAGCAGTGGAATGTCCTCCGCATGTTCGGCTAGCGGCGCGGTGCGCAGCGAGAAGACCGAAAGCCGGTAATAAAGATCCGAGCGGAAGCTGCCCGCCTCTGAACGCTGGGCCAGCGGTTGATGTGTCGCAGCAATCACGCGCACATCCACCTGAATCGGTTTGTTCTCGCCGATCCGTTGCACCTCGCCCGCCTCCAAAAAGCGCAGCATCTTGGCCTGCAGGGCCAGCGGCATCTCGCCAATCTCGTCCAGAAAAAGTGTTCCGCCATGCGCAGCTTCGATGCGGCCCACGCGCGTCTGCACGGCTCCCGTAAAGGCGCCGCGTGTGTGGCCGAAAAGCTCGGCCTCCAGCAGCGCGTCAGGAATTGCAGCGCAGTTGAGCACCACGAACGGACGGCTGGCTCGCGGACTCAACCGATGCAGCGCGTGCGCCACCAGCTCTTTGCCGCTGCCGGTCGGCCCTTCGATCAGGGCTGTCGTCTTGCGCGGCGCAACCAAACGGATGTGCTGCGCCAGTGTCTCCATCGCCCGGCTGCGTCCGACCAGCTCAGGCAGCCCCCAATGTCTCGGCGCGGGCGTTTCAATCTCCGTGCTCAGCGTGTTGATTTTTCCCGGCTCTGCGGCGCGGGTCTGGGCGAGTTCTGCCACAGATTTTCCGGCCAAAAAGCCAGCAGCCGGGTCAATGCCGTGTGCCTGCGGTGAACGCAGCCCGCGGGCAGAGATGCTGGCGACATGCTTCGGCCCAAGCTGCGCGGCCAAGGCCAGTGGAGCCGCGTGATCCCCGCCTGCCTCCTGCTGCGCGCGATGCAGGGCAAAGAGCAGCTCATTTCTACGGCTGCTGCGCGCTCCGGCCGGCGCCGGGGCCGGTTCATCCATGCATATCAGATCCAGCGCCGGATACTCCGCACGCAGATGCTCGGCCAGCTCGCGGGCTTCCAGGTCGGGCAACCATGCATCCAGCAGCAGAGCTTCGCAAGGACCTTCTTCCAGAAAGCTGAGCGCTTCGGCCCCGCCTGCTGCCTCGCGGACCTGCCAGCGCATTCCCAGTAATGTTTCGGATAAACGTTGCCGCAAGGAAACATCGGCGCTGACCAGCATCGCCGTCCTCGCAGCCAAAGTGCGGGCTTGGGACATTTGCATAAGGCAACCTCGGCAAAAAAAAATCCGCCAAGCTCCAGTGAGCCTAGACGGGTTGAACCATCGCTTCGCGCAGCACGTACCCGTTGCCGCGCACAGTGTGAATCAGTTTTTCCCTGCTGCCTTCATCCAGCTTGCGGCGCAGGTAGTTGATGTAAACATCCACCACGTTTGTGTTCACGCCCGGATGCATCTGCCAAACCCGTTCCAACAGATGCGCCCGCGAAACACACTCTCCGCGGTGTTCCAGCAAATACGCCAATAAGGCAAATTCCTTGGTGGTCAGGTCAATGGAAACCCCGCCGCGCTCGACGGTACGCCGCACGCGATCCAGAGCCAGATCTCCGCAACGCAAGACGCTGGCCGCTCCATTGCTGGCACGCGCCAACAGTCGACGGCTGCGCAGTTGCAGCTCCCGTAGAGAGAATGGTTTGGCCAGAAAGTCATCCGCGCCCAGTTCCAGACAGCGCAGGCGTTCCTCCGCCTCCGTGCGGGCGGTTAAAACCAGAATAGCGGCCTCACTGGCCGCGCGAACCTGTTGCAGCACTTCGATGCCATCGCGCGTGGGCAGATTCAGGTCAAGCATCAATAGGGAAAAACTGGCCTCCCGCCAGGCCAGCAACGCCGCTTCCCCGTCCTGGACGCGCGTCACGGCGTAGCCGTCGGACTGAAACGTGCGCGCTAGCAGTGCGCCCAACGCCGGATCATCTTCCACAATCAGCACGCGCATTCGACTCCCCGTTGCCTTCCCCGGCTCCAACATCCGCAGTGATACCGATCCCGCCGCGGGCATGACCGCTTTCCGCTGCCGTCCCATTGCCTCACCTGTGGGGCAACGGTTCTGGAAAATCCGGCTGCGTGCTACCACCATGGGCCGAAAATCAAGAGCTTTCAACACAAAGCAGCACTTTAGGAAAATGTGGATAACTTTTTTGGGAATGCCGATGATCTGTCCCGAAGTGAAACATTTTTCTGTTGCCGCCAACAAATATGCCGATACAAAGTCCAGTGGCTGTTCGTCCAGGCCGAAAACACAAGGCTAACCATGCATAACGACTCCGCCAACCGTGTTGCCTACATGGATTCCCCGTCTGCGGACAGGCGAAATTTTGCCTGCACGCACCATGCTGATCTGTCGCCACGCCTGCTCATCTTCCACTCTGGCGGGCAACCGGCGGCGCAAAGTCTGCGACAGACGCTGCTCCAGAACGGTGCCGTGGTCGGCCTGGCCTGCACATTGGACAATGTCCGCGACCATCTGACCGAATCCTCTTGGGACCTGGTTCTGGTTG
>DAHUZD010000372.1 GCA_027306745.1 Acidobacteriaceae bacterium | reverse complement strand
ATCCGATGATCGCCAAGCTGATCGTGCATGGCAATGATCGTGCCGAAGCTATTGCCCGCATGCAACGCGCTCTGGATATGTTCATTGTCGAGGGCATCCACACCACGATTCCGCTGCATCGCAGAATTTTTGCGGATGAGGAGTTTCGCAGCGGAGCTTTCGATACAAAATTTATGGAGCGCTTTTTCGAACGCGAAAAAGAAGTCCGCGAAAAATTGCAGGAGCAGGTGCTGGCCTAACCGCTGCGCCATACGATTTCTCCTTCGCTTGAAGAGATACATCCTATTGCAGGGCGGAGTCATTCTGAGGAGCGTAGCGACGAAGAATCCAGAGGATTTTGGCTGAGTCAATGCGGCATTCACAGTCGAAATTCACCGCTCCCATCGGCTGCTCAGAATATTGGTGAGGCGGATGAACTTCAGCCTGTCGCACAAAGGATTCTGTGTCCAACATTTCCGCCAAGTCGTGTCCACGCCTTTATCCAATTTTAGATGCAGGGCTGCTGCGCGCGCGCGGTGTGGAGCTGGCGGACTTTGCATCTTCTTTGCGCGCGGCGGGCGTGGAGTGGGTGCAATATCGCAACAAGCAGGGTGGGGAAGCAGAGATTCTGCGCGAGGCCGCAACCATTCGCGCCATTTTTCCTGACGCATCCACGCGGCTGATTCTGAACGACTATGCCCATCTGCTGGCGCGCACCGGATTTTTTGGCGTACATGTTGGTCAAGGCGATTTGGCTCCAGCCGCTGCGCGTGCACAGATCGGCGCTGGCTCGATGCTGGGCGTCTCCACGCACACATTGGAGCAGGCGCTGGCTGCCGACGCCAGCGATTGCGACTACATCGCCTGCGGTCCGGTCTTTGCCACGGCGACAAAAGAAAATCCCGACCCGGTGATTGGATTGGAGGGCGTGCGCAGCATTCGCCGCACAACCAGCAAGCCGCTGGTGGCCATCGGTGGCATCACGCGCGCCAATTGCCGCAGCGTCATCGACGCAGGCGCGGATGCCGTCGCGGTGATCTCGGACTTGCTGCCGGTGCAGGGAAGCGCAAGCACTGCGCAACAGATTGCAGAAGAATTTCTCGCACTGCTGCACGTCTAAATAAGAAAAATGACAGTCTTCGGCTACACGGAGTCACTCTGAACTGAGTCCGCAAACGCGGACGCAGTGAAGAATCTGCTGCTTCCATCGGAGACTACCGTTGCACTGGCTGGAGTCGCTCTGTCCAACTCTGCGCGGATGCGATAGCCTGTCAGCAAAGCATTCCACCTTTACATCCGAGGATTGTTCATGGCTAAGCTCTCCGCGACCAAGCCCATCTCAGCGCTGCTGCAAGAGGCCGAGCACGTGGGCGAGCACACACTCAAGCGCGTGCTGGGGCCGTTTCATCTGGTGATGCTGGGTATTGGCGCGATTATTGGCGCGGGCATTTTCGTGCTGACCGGGCAGGCCGCCGCGCAGCACGCCGGGCCAGCGGTTGCGCTTTGCTTTGTGGTCGCCGGAGCCACCTGCGCGCTCACGGCGCTTTGCTATGCGGAGTTTGCCTCGCTGATTCCCATCGCAGGATCGGCCTACACCTATGGCTACGCCACGCTGGGGGAACTGGTGGCCTGGATCATCGGCTGGGACTTGGTGCTGGAGTACGCCTTCGCCGCGGGCACCGTCGCTTCGGGTTGGAGTGGATACTTCGTCAGCTTGCTCGACGATTTTCACATCCACATTCCGCCACAATTGACGGCGACCTACGGAAACGCAATGTATCTTTATCAGGGCCACTGGGTGTTGCGCTCGGCTCTGCCCATGGGCGTGGACGTGTCGACGTTGCCGCACGCGATGGGCATTTTCAATCTGGTTGCGTTCCTCGCCGTGCTGGCCATGACGGCCGTGCTGATCATCGGCATTGAAGAGTCGGCTAAGTTCAACACGGCCATTGTGGCCATCAAACTTTCCGTGGTGGGAATCTTCCTTATCATCGGCGCAGGATTTTTATTGCAGCATCCGCATCTGGCCGCAGCGAACTGGCACCCATTCATTCCGCCTGCGCAGGGGCCGGGACGCTTCGGCTTCAGCGGCATTACGGCGGGAGCAGCCTCCATCTTTTTCGCCTACATTGGCTTTGACGCCGTCTCTACGGCCGCGCAAGAGGCAAAGAATCCACGGCGCGATATGCCCATTGGCAGTCTGGGGTCGTTGGTGATCTGTACCGTGCTTTATATTTTGGTTGCGCTGGTGCTTACCGGGCTGGTCAGTTATCACTCGCTGGACGTAGCCGACCCTGTTGCCGTCGGCATCGACGCCACTGGCGTGCTTTGGGGCAGCGTGCTGGTCAAGCTGGGCGCGGTCTTTGGCTTGGGCACAGCCATGCTGGTCATGCTGCTCGGCCAGAGCCGGATTTTTCTCTCCATGTCGCGCGATGGCTTGATCTGGAAGTGGGCCAGCAAAATTCATCCGCGCTTTCGCACGCCCTATGTTTCGAATCTGGTTGTGGGCATCGCCGTGGCCTTCATGCCCGCTTTGCTGCCCATTGACCGGCTCAGTGAATTGGTGAATATGGGAACGCTGCTGGCCTTCGCCATTGTTTGCGCCGGGGGTTGGATTCTGCGCCGCCGCCACCCAGAGATGCCGCGCCCTTTCAAAACTCCGCTGGTGCCGCTGGTGCCGATCTTGGGAATTCTCTCGGCCTTCTATTTGATCTGGGTGCTACCGCTGCTGACCAAGGAGATTGTCGTGCTCTGGTTGTTGGTGGGTCTGGTCATTTACTTCACGTACAGCGTGAAGAATAGCGCCGTACAAAAGGCCCTGCGCGAGGATTGAAACCTGAGCGGGCCTTCGCTGGTGCGTGGGTTGGATGCTTGTGCTTCGGCTACTGCCGTGCGCGGCTGGAGCGCACGTCGGAAGCAATCTCGCCGTCACGGATATGCACGACACGATGCGCATACTCGGCAATGTCCGGCTCATGCGTGACCAGAACGATGGTATTGCCGTTCGCGTGCAGATCGTCGAAGAGCGCCATACTCTCCCCGCCGGTTTTGGAGTCGAGGTTGCCCGTGGGTTCGTCGGCAAGAATGATGGAGGGCCGGTTGACGAGCGCGCGCGCAATGGCCACGCGCTGGCGCTGTCCGCCAGAAAGCTCATTCGGCTTGTGCATCATGCGGCCTTCCAGGTTTACAGAGCGCAGTGTGTTCTTGGCGCGCTCAATGCGTTCCTCGGCGGGCGTGCCGTTGTAGATCAGGGGCAGTTCCACATTGTGCAGTGCCGTGGCGCGCGCCAGCAGGTTGAAGGTCTGGAAGACGAAGCCAATCTCCTTGTTGCGGATGCGTGCCAACTCATCGTCATTGAGATCGCTGACCAGATGGCCGTTGAGCCAGTACCGGCCTTGGCTGGGCGTGTCCAGGCAGCCGATCAGGTTCATCAGCGTGGATTTGCCGGAGCCGGATGGCCCCATGATGGCGACATATTCATTGTGCCGGATGCGCAGGTCGACCCCGCGCAGGGCCTGCACCTGCTGCTCCGACCCCATGTCGTACGTCTTCCAGAGGTTCTCGACAACGATCACCTCATCTTCGCCTGGGCCGGCGTTTGTGCTGGACGGTTCTGGAATCAATGTCTCCGTGCTCATGCCTCTCCCGGGACTTCCATTTTGAGCCTGCTGCATCTCTGCAATGCTTAGCTGGCGGAGGTGTTGTTGTCGCCGCTGTCCGTGCTGTCGACAGGCGTTTCCTTCTGCTTCTTCACCTGCGCTCCGTCCTTGATGGTGCGCAGCACGCGATACGGCCCGGTTACGATTCTATCGCCCGGCTTCAGACCGCCGGTGACCTCAATGTTGGTTGAACCGGTGACGCCGGTCTGCACGGGCACAAAGAATGCGCGCTCATGCCGACCTTCTTTGCGGATAACGAAGACGCCCTGCACGGGTTGGGGATGCGGTGCATTCGCATTCTCCAGCGCAGCGTCGACCTTCTGTGCTCCTGGGTTCGTCTGGGTCGGTGGCACGCGCAAGGTCAGCGCTTGGATCGGGACTACCAGAACATTTTGTCGTGTTGCGGTAATGATCTTCGCTGTGGTGGAAAGGCCGGGCCGCAGTTCATCGGTGGGGTTGTCGAGCGTGACGACGACCTTGAAGTCCTTGGCCTCTTCCGTGCCGCTGGTGCTTTGACTGGTAGCAACGCCCGAGGAACGCAGCAGCGCCTGATCGCCCACCTCGGTTACGTGGCCGTGGAAGACCTCGCCCGGCAGCGCATCCACGGTGACTTCGGCAGGCTGGCCCAGTTCCACGCTGGCAATGTCGGTTTCGTCCACCTTGACCTCGGCGGTGACCACGGACATGTCCGCCAGCGTCATCAATGTGCTGCCTTCCGTGTTCTGGATTCCGGGCACAACGGTCTCGCCTTCGCGTACCGGCTCATTGGTCACGATGCCGTCAAAAGGCGCGATACTGATGGTCCGGTTCAGTTCATCATCATTGCTGCGCAGCGTGGCTTCATCACTAGCCAGCTTGGCCTTGCTCGATGCGGTTTGCGCCTGGGCCTGCACCACGGAGGCCTGCATCTGCGCCACTTTGGCCACGTCCACATCGTAGGCGGCTTTTTTTGAGTCAAAATCCTGCCGTGCGATCAGCGCGTCTTTATACAACGCCTCCGCACGCTGGTAATCCATCTGTTTCTGCACCAGATCGGCCTTGGCGTTTTCCAAGTTGGCCACGGCCACCTTTTCATTGGCGATCGCCGCGGTCACGTCCTTGCTGGCGGATGCGATGGTGTCCTGCTGCGCCTCAACTGTGGCCGACTGCTGAATGTTTTCGACGGTGGCCACCACCTCGCCCTTGCGCACATGCTCGCCCTCTTTGGCATACAGGTGCGTGATGCGCCCGGTGACCAGCGCACCCACGTTGACGTAGGTTTTTGGCTTGATCTGCCCCGTGCCGCTGACGGTGGCCTGCAGGTTTTGTACGGCTGCCGCGCCCATCTGCACTTGCGTCGTGTGCGCATTGCCCTGATAGACGGTCATGCCAACAATCGCGCTGCATAGCACCACAACTGCAACGGAAATCAGGATGATTTTTTTTCTGCTCATTCAATTCCACCGCTTGTATGCCCAATGGATTCCGGCGCAGGCCGCACTGCCAGCCAGTCCGCCGCTTGTTTCTGGATACGCGCGGGGCAGGCAGAAAGTTCCGCAGTGTCCAGCAAATGTGAACTGCGCCCAGTCCCGCTCTCATTGTATCTGTTCGCCAGGACGCACCGCCCCAGCCGCTTGCTTGAAAGTCCTACCGTAATGTCCATACAATCAAAGATGGCCTTTAGGAGTTGCCGCTTTGCCTATGTTCCGTCTCCGCTTCTTCAGTTGTATTTTGATGGTTGGATGCACACTGCCCCTGCTTTGTTCTTCGCAGTCCCAGGCTCAGAATGCCGCTGCGCCAGAAACAGTGTCTGCGGATGCCTCCAGCCCAGACGCTGCTGCGAGCCCGCTCCACCGCAAGCTCTCCGATAAGGAGCGTCTGAGCCAGCAAAAGGCTCTGCGTCAGGAGTTGAAAGGCCCCTACAAAAAATGGCTGGATCAGGACGTGCGCTGGATCATCACCGAGCAGGAGCGCAAGGCCTTTATGTCTTTGAGCAACGATGAAGAGCGCGATAACTTCATCGAACAGTTCTGGCGCCGCAGAAACCCTGACCCCGAATCGCCCGACAATAGTTTCCGCGAAGAGCACTACCGTCGCATCGCTTATGCGAATGAACATTTCTACGCGGGTGAACCCGGCTGGATGACCGATCGCGGCCACATATACATTGCTTACGGACAGCCGGACAGCATTGACTCCCACCCCACGGGTGGCTTGTACAACCGCAAGATAGAAGAAGGCGGCGGCACGACCACCACCTTCCCCTTTGAAGACTGGCATTACAAGCACATCGATGGCATCGGCGACAATGTTGACATCGAATTTGTTGATACCTGCCAGTGCGGCGAGTACCACATGACGTACAACCGGGGCGAAAAGGATGCGCTTCTGCATGTTCCCGGCGTGGGACTGACCAATGCAGAGGAACTGGGAGAGGCTAAAAAATCTGATCGCGTCTATAGCATGTTCGGTTTGTACGATAAAGGCACAGGACCAGGCGCCTCCAACCAGTCCAAGGATTTTGACGTGATGGAGCAGTACTACAAGCTGTTGGCCCCTCCGCCGATCAAGTTTACGGATCTAGAAGAATTCATGACCAGTCATAAAATCCTGACCGGCCCATTCTTCCCGTTCGATGTCCGCACAGACTTCGTTCGCGTTACAGACGATACAGGTCTAGTTCCGATTACGTTGCAAATTCACAATCGTGACATCACTTTCAACACCAAGGATGGCGTCTCCCGCGGTACGGTGCACATTCTGGGACGGGTTTCTACGATCACAGGCCGCATTGTGCAGACGTTTGAAGATACCGTGGAAGTGGACCAGCCAGCGGAACTCTTGCAGCAGACCATGCAGGGCGACTCAGTCTATTGGAAGGCGCTGCCGTTGCGTCCAGGCCGGTATCGGCTCGACATCGTCATCAAGGATGTCAACAACCAAGACCACGTAGGCACCTACGCGCGTGCTCTCGATGTACCCCAGTATGACGACGATCATCTTGCCGTATCGTCACTGATCCTTGCCGACAAGATGGAGCCGGTGCCGACGCGCCAGATCGGCACGGGAAATTTTGTCATCGGCAATACCTACGTCCGTCCGCGGGTCAGTTCCTCCGCGGCGAAGCCGGCCAGTTTCCATCGCAACCAAAATCTCAACTTCTGGATGCAGGTCTACAACCTTGGCATTGATACCAAGTCCAAGCACAACGATGCGATGCTCGACTTCCAAGTGCAGGATATGGCCACGCACAAAATGCTGCTCAACACGACTGAGCCGACTTCCAAAATCAATGCCAACTCCGATCAGGTCACCGTGGAAAAATCTCTCCCACTGGCTAGCCTGCAACCCGGAAAATACCAAGTCACCATCCACGTGAAGGACGATGTGACCAATCAGCAACTGCAACAGTCGGCTCCATTTGAGGTCTTGCAGTAACGGAGCAGCCATCCACCCGGCACGCGAGGCATACTGCGTGCTGGGTGAGGTGCCCGATGGGCTGGAGCGCCTCAGCTACGCGATTCTGCAATGCACGCCTTATGTGGAAGTGCGAACAAGTGCGGTTCCGTTCGCGGCAAGCATGTGATATTCTTTTTAGGAAGTTCTCTGCATTGACTGCATAGCAATTTCTTCGCAAGTGCGCACCCGCGCACCAGGTTTGGACGCGTAGCTCAACTGGCAGAGCATTCGACTCTTAATCGACAGGTTGAAGGTTCGATTCCTTCCGCGTCCACCATATCTTTCAATCATTTATAGGCGTCATTGGTGAGGTGCCCCGGCCTGTCCGATTCAAGATTTCCGCAGGCAGTCATCTGCGTAGCGCGCGCCGCTTGATGAGCAGGAAAAAGACCGGAACCAGAATTAGCACGTGGATGGTGGATGTAATCATCCCGCCTACAATTGGGGCGGCGATCGGTTTCATCACGTCAGAGCCAATGCCAGACTCCCAGAGGATCGGAGCAAGGCTCAGAATGACAGCAGTCACTGTCATCAGCTTAGGTCGTAGTCGCTGGACCGCGCCTTCAATCACGGCCAGCTCAAGGCCGGATTCCGTCATGGGCGAACCCTGAGCGGCATGATGCCGGAAAGCTTCATCCAGATACACGACCATCACCACACCTGTCTCGACCGCGATGCCAAATAGTGCGATATATCCCACCCAAACAGCGACGCTGAAGTTATAGCCCAGTGCCCATTGCAGCAACACCCCCCCGGACATGGCATAGAGGGTGGGAAAGAGCAGCACCGCGGCCTCTGCGGCGGATTTGAAGACGAGGTAAAGCAGCAGAAAGATGACGAAAAAAACGATGGGCAAAATCATTTTGAGGCGTCGTTTAGCGTGCATCTCAAACTCATACTCACCCGCCCAGCGCCACGTATAGCCTGCTGGAATCGTCAATTTTCGGCGTAGTATTCGGTCTGCCTGATTCACAAAGCCGCCGTAGTCGTTGGTTTTCAGGTCGAGATAGACATAGCCGGTCAGCGCACCATCTTCGTCGCGGATCATAGTTGGCCCACGAGAAAAAGAAACGCGAGCCACTTCGGAGATTGGAATCTGCTCGCCTGACGGAGTAGGAATCAGGGCCTGCGATACGGCAGCCGGATCATCGCGGAAGGTATGCTGATAACGCACCGCGATAGGGAAGCGCTCACGTCCTTCCACGTTCTGCGCGATGTCCGCACCGCCAATCTCCGACGTGATGACTCGCTGCACATCGGCGACGGTTAAACCATACCGCGCGGCTTGTGTCCGATTCACATCGACATTCAGATAAAAGCCCTGAGCAACGTGCTCCGCAAAGACGGAGTTGGTCTCAGGCATCCCTGAAAGAAGCTGCTGCATTTGTGCTCCAATGTCCTGAATACGAGTCAGATCGGGGCCTTGAATCTTGATCCCCACCGGCGTCTTGATGCCGGTCAACTCCATATCCAGCCGATTCTCAACGGGCATGGTCCAGGTGTTCGTCAGGCCAGGGAATTGCAGTTTCTCATCCATCGCGTGGATCAGCTTTTCGTAAGTCATGCCGTTGGGCCAGCTCCCACGCGGCTTCAGCATGATGGTGGTGTCGTACATGTCGAGAGGCGCGTTATCTGTAGCGCTGTCGGAACGGCCAACGGTGCCAAACACGGTGGAGACTTCAGGAAAGGAACGAATGATTCTGTCCTGTTCC
>DAHUZD010000369.1 GCA_027306745.1 Acidobacteriaceae bacterium | reverse complement strand
GGGCGCGGGCGATGGTGATGTCCTGCGCCGGGTCAAGACTCGAAGGCAGCAGCACAGGATACAAACCGGCGGCTGCACCCACCAGCATCAAGGCCAGATACGCGCAGGAGCAAAGAAACGCGGCTACGTCCCGCGTCTTTTTTGAGTACAGAAAGAGGCCCAGCAGGCTGGCCAGCACACCAGCGGGAATCAAAAACTCGACAGGATGCAGCCTGTAGTTGTCGAGCGTTCCCGGGCGAACGTGGATGGTGGCCGCCAAACTGACCAGCGTGAGTAGAGCCAGCAACCACCAGCAGCGCTGTACGATTTTTTTTGCTCGCGCGTAGACCACGCCAGTGGTTTTAACGGCCAGATAAAGGCTGCCATGCACGGCCAGCGCCACCAGCGCCAGCACACCGCCCAGCACGGTGTACCAGTCGAGAATGCCGGGATGGGGGCCGGGGCGCCAATTGGTCCAGAGCGAAGCGAAAAAGAATCCCTGCGCGTCGAGCGGAACGCCGCGGATGACGTTGGCCAAGGCCGCGCCAAAGAAGATGGCCAGCAGCGCGCTGGCTGCGGCAAAGCATCCGTCAAAGAACCCACGCCAGACGAAGGTATGGAAGTGCGAGCGCAGTTCCACGCCGATGCCGCGCAGGATCAGGAGCCACAAGACGATCATCAACGGCAGATAGAAACCGCTGAAAGAGGAAGCGTAGAGCAGAGGAAAGGCAAAGTAGAGCGTGCCGCCGCCGGCCAGCAGCCAGACCTCGTTGCCATCCCAGACCGGGCCAATGGAGCGCAGCACGGTTTCTCTCTCGTTGACGGTGCGGCCCACGCAAAATTGCACGATGCCAGCGCCAATGTCAAAGCCATCCAGCACAACGTAGGCGGCCAGCATGGCGGCGACGATGCAAAACCAGATGAGGCCCATTCGACAATTCTCCTTTTCCGCTGCGTCAGGCCGCGCTGACGGGAAGGCCAGACTGCACGTCCTTGGCTGGAGCGCGCTGCGGTCCGTGGGCGATTTCTGCGTAGATCAAAAAGACAAACAACATTGACAGTACGGCGTAAAGGCCCATGAAGCCGAGCAAGGTGAAGAGTGTGTTGGCCGAGGAGACCAGCTGAGAGTCTCCCTGCGCGGTGCGCAGCAAGCCATAGACCAGCCAGGGCTGACGGCCCACCTCGGCGGTCATCCATCCGGCGATATTCGCAATGTACGGCAGCGGGAAGCTGAGCATGAGCGGCCATAGCAGCCACTGGGAGGTGAAGAGCTTGCCGCGCCAGAGCCACAGCGCGGCCAGCGCCATGAGTACCACAAAGTATGTACCCAGACCGGCCATGATGTGATAGCTGAAGAACAGCAGCGGTATATTGGTGGGCCATTGATCCTGAGGGAAACTGTTGAGGCCCTCCACCTCTGCGCTGGTGGTGCCGTAGATAAAAAAGCTGAGCACCTTGTTCACGGCCAGTGGGTTGTCGATCTGCTGCTGCTCCACGTTGGGCTGGCCCATGAGCACCACGGGCGCGCCCTTTTGCGAGTTGAAGAGACCCTCCATCGCCGCAGTGGTGACCGGCTGATGATGCGCCATGTACTTGCCGTGCAGGTCTCCGCTGGGAAAGATTTGAAATAGGCAGGCCAGCACGCCGACGGTGACCGCCACGCGGACGAAGGCGCGCGCATGAGCGGAAAATTTATTTTCCAGCAAATAAAACGCACCGACCGAGGCCATGACGAAACAGCCGGTGATGACCGCGCCGCTCATATTGTGCGCGTACTTGATGAGCGCCCAGGGATTCAGCAGCAGCTTCCAAAAACTGGTGACCTCATAGAGTCCGTTGGGCAGCACGCGATAGCCGACCGGATGCTGCATCCACGCATCGGTGACGATGATGAAGAAGCCGGAAAGCCAGGAGCCAAGAAAAACCAGGAAGGCCGCCGTCCAATGGCCCCAGCGTGAGAGACGCTTTTCCCCATAGAGGAAGAGGCCGAGGAAAGCCGACTCCAGAAAGAAAGAGAAGACGCCTTCCATCGCCAGAGGCTGGCCGATGACGCCACCAGTGCGGTGCGCGAATTGCGCCCAGTTGGTGCCGAATTGAAATTCCATGGGGATGCCCGTGACCACGCCCATGATGAAGTTGACGCCGAAGATGCGCGCCCAGAAGCGGGCAGCGTCATCGTAAACAGGGTTGTCTTGCAGAATGGCCACGGTCTTGAGCACGACGATCAGCAGCGCCAGGCCCATGGTGAGCTGCGGAAACAGATAGTGATACGTTATGGTGAAGGCGAAATGCAGTCGATGAAGCAGGAGTGTGTCCGACATGGCGCCTCTCTGATGACCACAACTATACTGCACGCCCAATCTAACCGCTGACTGCGCGGTGAAACCGTGACCGTCGTCACGCGCAGAACCGTGCCGCCGTCGCGGTGCGTGGCCGGGCGCAGCCGGAAAAACTATAATCAACGGTTGCACTGCCGCAGGGTTGGCACGGTTGCGGCGGCGCGGCAGAAAAGGATTCCGCCATGAAGATGCGCGCGACGATCATGATGCTGGCCTGTGCAGCGGCTTTTTCCGCGGCACGGATGCAAGCCCAAAACGCCGGAGCCGATGTGTTCAACGGCAAATGCTCCCACTGTCACGGAGCCGACGGGCTGGCCAATACGCCGGCCGGCAAGGCGCACCATGTTCCACCCTTTACCGCACCCGACGTGCTGAAGATGACGGATGCAGACCTGACGGCCATCATCAAAAATGGCAAGGATAAGATGCCATCCTTTGGCAACCGGCTGACGGATGCGCAGATTCAAGAGGCTGTCGGCTACATTCGCACGCTGCAAAAGCAGACAAAGCAGGATTGATGCCCAACATGAGCGCCATCGTCTCCGAAGACAACACACAAAATATGACCACGGCGCAGAAGGCGCTGCGCATCAACTTGGATGCGGGCCGCTACGGGACCTTTGCCGAGATTGGTGCAGGGCAGGAGGTGGTGCGCTGGTTCTTTCAAGTGGGCGCGGCGGCGAAAACAATCTCCAAATCCATCTCCGCCTATGACATGACGGTGAGCGATGCGATCTATGGCCGCTGCCAGCGCTATGTTTCGCGCGAGCGGCTGGAGAGCATGTTGACGCATGAGCACTCCTTAAACCTGGAACGGTTGAGCGCCGCGCGCGGGGAAGACACGGCTTTCTTTACCTTTGCCGACACAGTGGCGGCGCGCAATTTTCAGGGCACCAATGAATGCCATGGCTGGATGGGCGTGCGCTATCAACTGTACCCGCGCGATGACGACAGCCAGATCATTCTGCACGTGCGCATGTTGGACCAGGAGAACGACCAGCAGCAACAGGCGCTCGGCATTGTCGGTGTCAATCTTTTGTATGCTGCTTTTTTTCTGGATCACAGGCCGCAGCAGATATTGGAATCTTTGCTGGACAACCTGACCACGGCGCGTATCGAAATCGACATGATCGAGTTCTCTGGCACGGCCTTTCGCCACGTGGACAACCGCGTGATGAGCCTGAAGCTGGTGCAACTGGGTTTGACCGGCGCGGCGATGTTCGGGCCGAATGGAGGCGTACTGCAGCCATCCGAGGTGCTCCACAAGAGGCCGATTTTAGTCGAGCGTGGCAGCTTTCGGCCCGTGACCAAAGTGAACATTGACATGCTGCGCTGTGCGCGGGAACGCTTTGTGGCCGAAGAAGAGTTGCAGCCGGATTCGCTGGTGGAGCTGATGGAGATCACCATGCGCAATCTGCTGGTGGAAGGCAAGGTGGACCTGAACGACTTTCTTGCGCGTGCCGACATGCTGGCCGCCGCAGGCAAGACGGTGCTCATCTCCAACTACTTTGAGTATTACCGGCTGGCCGCGTATCTAACGCGCTACACATCCGGCCCCATTGCGCTGACGGTGGGCATTCCCAGCCTGCTGGATCTGTTTCAAGAAACTTATTACACCGGCCTGGAAGGTGGAATTCTAGAGGCCTTCGGCAGACTCTTCACTAAAGATCTGCGCATCTACGTCTACCCAGTGAAGCAGAAAAACACGGACGAGCTAACCACCGTGGACAATGTGCAGATGCCGGAGAAGCTGCGCAGTCTATACAACTACATGCTGGAGCAGGGCAAGATGCGCCAGCTTACGAATTACGACGAGAGCATCTTGCACATCTTCTCGCGCGATGTGATGCAACGCATCAAAAACGGCGATCGCACGTGGGAAGAGATGGTTCCGCAGGAGATTGCCGCGCTGATCCAGCGGCGCGGGCTGCTGGGCTACGTGAAACCGGAGAGCCACTAAGATGCAGGGCAGCCACGCAGCCGCGGCATACCATCCCGATGCGATTCTTGCAGGCGGAGGCATCATCGGGCTGACGCTGGCCGTGGAGCTGCGGCGGCGCGGCCTGTCCGTCACGGTTGTGGAGCGCGGGCAAGCGATGAGTTCCGCATCCTGGGCCGCAGGCGGAATGCTGGCCGTGGACGATCCGCAGAATCCGTCAGCGCTGATGCCGCTTTGCAGGCTGAGCCGCGCGCTCTACCCCGAATTTTTGGAGCGCGTGGAATTGCTCTGCGGCCAGCGTGTGCCCTTGCGAACACAGCAGGCACTGCAATACGTTGATGCGCAGGTTCCGCATGGATTGCGCATGGCCACGCGCGAGCCGATCGCGGCGCTGGCCCCGGGACTGGAGCCGGGAGATTTGCAATTCGCGCTGCTTGAAGAGGGCAGCCTCGATCCCAATGATCTGCGCACAGCTCTGCCGGCGGCGGTGCTAGCCGCTGGTGGAAACATCCTCGAAGAGACCACCGTGCTTGGCGTGAAAGCGGGCGCCAGCGGCGTGCGCATACAAACAGCCAGCGGCGTGTTGAGCGCAGGCGTCTTCGTCAATTGCTGCGGCGCCTGGGCGGGCGATGCCGCGCTGGGCGGCCTGCCGATTGCGCCCGTGAAGGGACAGATGCTGAATCTGCACTGCGCGCCGGAACGGTTGCGCTGTGTGGTGCGCGCGCCGGGTGTCTATCTGATTCCGCGCGGCGAGGGGCGCGTCACCATTGGCTCAACCATTGAGGATGCAGGCTTCGACGAAACCGTGCGCGAGGCGAGCATCGCCGCGCTGGCGGAACGGGCACGCGCGCTGGTGCCGGAGTTGCAGCCCCGGCCGCAGGCGGAGCATTGGGCCGGCCTGCGCCCCGGCACTCCCGACGCATTGCCTGTGCTGGGAGCAGCCGCGATGGAGCATTGCTGGCATGCGACCGGACATTACCGCGATGGCATTCTGCTGGCCCCGGCCACAGCGCGCCTGATGGCGCAGATGATTCTCGGCGAGACGCCGGAGATTCCCGTGGGAGATTTTTCGCCGCGGCGCTTTGCCACGGCCCGCGAAGGTTTCCGCGCCGCATCCTAAAAAGTCCGGAAGCTGCGCTTCAGCATCCACGCAGAGTCTTCACCAGAAAAAAAACAGCCGCGCGTGATGCAGAGCATCCCATGCGGCTGCCGGGCGGACCTTTGGCTCACCTACATTTTCATGTTCATGCCGTCTTTCATGCCGCCCATCACGCCGCCGGTCTTGGTGGCTTTGTTGATGTAGATGCTCTTTCGCTTGGCGTTGACCGTCACATCCAGCTTGACGTTGTAGCCGTAGTCGTCCTTGATCGAATCGGGATTTTCAATTGACCAGATTCGTTTGTGCCCATCGACCAACACGGGATGGTTGCCGTTCTCAATACACTTGCGAACGCAGCCAACGCCATTGTCCATGTGCATGGCTCCGCATTTGGAGTCGCTGATGTAGCCGGTGAAGGTTTGCGTTTTTGCAGCTTGCGCGGCGCACAGAGCAGCAGAGCCGCCGAGCGCCAAAGTCCATGCGATGCGAATCACAGTACCGCGTTTCATGTAAGACACCCCTTGGGATTTCTGCGGTCCGGTGCAGGCCG
Organism: Acidobacteriaceae bacterium; assembly: GCA_027306745.1. Taxonomy (GTDB): domain Bacteria; phylum Acidobacteriota; class Terriglobia; order Terriglobales; family Acidobacteriaceae; genus JAJZCX01. The sequence continues at coordinate 1,717 of DAHUZD010000369.1, read as the reverse complement.
CAGCTTTGCATAGAGGACAGAGTGCATCCAGGGCACATCCGTTGGCAAGGGGCAAATTGCAGAAGCGTGATGTACGTCACAGACAGAAGGATTTCCCCAGCAGATACGGGCCTTTATGTCTTTGCAGCCCGCAGACGCAACGGATACCCGTCCGGGTCTTTGCCGCGCAGGCGGCGCCATGCCACCTGAAGCGTGGGAGTGTTGACTGTCACGATAAAGAGCTTGCGCAGCACGCCCGGTGGGCATTGCAAGGGGCGGACGCCGTGCCAGGAGTGTTCTGTTCGCTCAAACAGCAGGCTGCGATTACCGCGCGGCGTCAACGATGCCGCCACGCGCAGATCATCAAAGTCGGGCGCGGAGTGAGCGCGAAACCGGCCGTTATCATCGAGCATTAAAATTTCTCCACCCCACTCCGGCTGCCAGTCTTCCCCTGTGTTGAAGTAAAAAATGTGTGTGGCCCGTTTGCGCCGGGCATCACAATGCGGCGAAACCGAGCATCCCTGCCAGGCGTAGTACCACTCCAAGGTGAGAATGAAGCGGTGCTGGCCCAGCATGCGCTGCAAAAAACTCTGGTAGACCGCGCCATTCAGCTCGGCAATCAACTCCCGCCACGGCTGCGGCAAGTCCATCTGCGGGCGATAGTGCAGAATGCTGCGGTCATGAGGTTTTTGCCCGTGTGCGCGCTGAACGCCCACCTTGCGGTCAAAGCCGGCCACATCCGGCATGGAGGCGCGCAGGCGCGCATACCCTTCCGGAGTCAGTACATCCTCCATCTCCACCCAAGGAAACGGAATGCGCGCGCGGAATGCTCCTGCGGATTGCCGTGCGAGCGCGTTGGGGTTCAAGTACGACATTCGTGGAGCGAAGACGAACGAGAGGTCTCTGCGTCCATGATGCCGGGTCCGCCGTGCCAGTTGCCGTGTTCGAGGTCACGCTGGAGCGGTGATGCGCAGCACGGGATGAGATCTATTTCGCGTTGGCATGGAGCGGATGGGCATCCATCCACTGCTGGACCTGATGCTCAACGCGCTGCACGGCCTCTGGCGGCAGATGCGCAGCGATGGCCTGACGCGCGGCTTCGATTTGCTGCGCGCGGGCCGGGTTCGGCTCATCATAGACAGCCAGACCGAACCAGTAATAGGCGCGAACTGGGTCCTTGGGAACACTCTGACCGGCCAGGAACATGGCACCGGTGTTGTATTGCGCTCTGGCGCTGCCGTCATTGGCTCCGCGCAGAAACCATTGCATGGCGGTCGGCGCATCCTTGGGCGCTCCCTGGCCGCTGGCATAGGCGACGCCGAGGTTGTTTTCTGCGTCCCCGTCATGCTGAGTAGCGGCCTTGCGAAACCACTGGATCGCCTGCGCCGGATCCTTGACGACGCCCTTGCCGGATGCGTAGAGCACGCCCAGATTGTATTCTGCGCGTGCGTAGCCTTGGGCCGCGGCCTTGCGGAACCATTGCACCGCCTGCGCTTGATCCTGAGCGACGCCATGGCCGGACTCATACATCGCACCCAATGTATCTTCCGCGTGCGGGTTGCCCTGATCAGCGGCCTTGCGGAACCATTCGGCGGCGGTCGCCTCATTTTTCGCTACGCCTTGGCCTTTGGCATAGGCAACGCCGAGAGCGTCCTGCGCCTGGGCGTCGCCTGCGCTGGCGGCCTTGCGCAGGGAGGAAATGGAGTTGCTGCTCTGTGCATGAGCGTGGAAGGGAGTG
>DAHUZD010000368.1 GCA_027306745.1 Acidobacteriaceae bacterium | reverse complement strand
ATGCGGCAGCGGCGTCAGCTTCACCGCCCGCAGCCAGAACTGGTTGGAGTAACGATTGATCGGTCCCACGCCATCCGGGTGCACCAGCATGTAGAGCACGGGCAGAATCAGTGCCACAATCCACAACGTGCCCAGCAGCATCGTCAGGCCGCGCCGCGTCTCTGGCCAGCGTAGCGTCAGCAGCCAGGGAAAGAGCAGATAAAACGCAACCTCGCAGGAGAGCGTCCAAGCCGGTGTATTCCAAAAAGTCGCCAGGATTGGACTGATGCCCTGCAGCATCAGCGGCGTCAGCGTCAGCCCCTGCCAGAAATGCGCGCGCGTCTGATAGAGCCATTCCAGCCGCAAGATCGGCAGCGAGATCAACAGGCCCAGTACATACACCGGATACAGCCGCAGCAAACGATTGCGCCAGAACTGGCGGGCAGAAAACTTCCCCTGCTCCTGCTTGTCTGTATAGTTGTAGGCGAGGATGAAGCCAGAAAGAATAAAGAAAAAATTGACGCCTACGTAGCCGGTGCTCGCCAGAGGAGTGAACGGCCCAAACCAGGCTGGATTCAAAAAGTGAAAGAAAAGAATGTCCGCAGCTGCCAGTGCACGCAACCCGTTCAGGGCGGGCAGCACGGGCCTGCGCATTGGGGTGGAAGCCGCGCTCATAGTTGTTTTCCGTTGATCCGGTATGGGAATCTGTCTGGCATCTGCCGACTACGCTGTCACCAGCGAGCCGACTTTTTCCCCGGAGACGACCCGCGCAATGTTGCCCGCACGGTTCATGTTAAAGATGATCATCGGCAGCTTGTTGTCCTTGCATAAGCTCACCGCGGTCGCATCCATCACGCGCAGGTTGCGCTGCAAGATTTCCATGTAGCTGATCTCATCAAACTTGACCGCCGTCTTATCCAGCACCGGGTCCGCCGTGTAAACGCCATCCACCTTGGTGGCCTTCAGCAGCACATCGGCTTTGATCTCCATGGCACGCAAGCTGGCGGCCGTGTCGGTGGAGAAGTATGGATTGCCCGTGCCTGCGGCAAAGATGACCACGCGGCCTTTTTCCAAATGCCGGATGGCTCGCCGCCGGATGTAAGGCTCGGCCACTTGGTGCATGGCGATGGCACTCATCACTCGGCAATGTACGTCGCGCTTTTCCAGTGCATCTTGAATCGCCAGGGCGTTAATCACCGTGGAGAGCATGCCCATGTGGTCGGCAGAGACGCGATCCATGTCACGCGCCTGCTCGGCCACGCCGCGGAAGAAGTTGCCGCCGCCCACCACGATGGCCATGTCCACGCCCATGGCGCGGACATCGGCAATTTCGCCTGCAACCTCATGCACGCGCGCCACATCCACGCCAAACCCTTGGCCTGCGGCCAGTGCTTCACCGGAAAGTTTCAGCAAGACTCGTTTATACATGTGCCTGTCCGCAGTATCGCACATGCGCGGCGCAGGCTTCGCACGCTTGCGGCCCGGCCTTGCGGGCGCGTACCCTAGAGACATGTACGAGAACTTCCATGCCGCCGACCGCTGGAGCCAGCAACAACTCCACTGCGTCTGGAAGGCCAATGTTGTCGCCATCGCCACGCGCCACGCCGATGCCGTTGATGTTCGCTTTGACGTCGCTGGCCGCCCGGTTTGGATTGCACTGCCGCACCCGGCCTGGGCAGAGTATCAGCGCCGCACGGGACGCGCCATCACCGACCGGCTGGCCGCGCAGATCGCGGGCCGCTATTTGAAGCAGGCCATTGAGAGCGGCTACGACAATGGCCGCGAGATGTACACCCTGACCGTCGATGAGGTGCTGGCACATCTGGAGGCCGTTTTGCAGGAGGCCCGGCACACGGACAACTTGCCCGTACTACCCGTGGCGGGTTGAGGTGTTTTTGCGCACACTCTGTATTGAGCGCGTGGATGCCGCAGGCAAAGCCAGCCCTTGCCCGCTACGCTGGATCGACAGCTTCTCCATGCGCAGCTTTACCAACGACGCCCGCTTTGACGACACGTTGCCCGTTGCCGATGGCCGCATGGCGGCGGGCACGCTCGTTCCTCTGCCCGCTTTGCAAGTGGCCATGGAGGATTGGTTTCGCCGCAAGGGCTATTTGCAAGCCAGCGAACGTCTCGTGATTTCAGAGTCCACTTCCATCCATCCATCCACCGCCCATCCGCGCAATTGAAGCGAAGTTTCATTTTGGGCCGAATCGCTGAAAAATCCAGACACACACCCAAGTTGCTGCCCAAGCAGCCGATGGAAACAGGCAAGCGTGCGTTGCGAATTTTTGCAATCGCGCCGCGGGAGTGCCAGAAAAGTTATTAATCTGCGCTGCTTTTTGTGGCATTGCAATTGCCATTTGGCTAAGGTAGGGGCACGGCAGGAAGATTGGTCGCAAAGCCACGCACGATGGCTCAGGTTTCCTGCCACCAGGGAGGAGCGCCATGGATCGGAACCGGAATCCACTGCAAGAGCTGTTCGAAGAGGTTGTCGCCGAGTGTTACCGCAGCGGCCCAGACCTGAAGGATGCGGAGATGACCAGTTACGTGGCAGGCGTACTGGCGGACTTTTCTGAGACCGAACACCTCTACCGCATCCGCAACGCGCAGGGTCGCCCCTTGCGCGATGTCACCGATATGCTGATAGCATCCGATCCTGTCTATGGGGATGCGGATTCTTTCGAACGCGAGCGCCAAGTGCGCAAGCACATCGGCGACTTCAGTCTGTTCTTTGCCGGCATGTTTCCTGAGTCAGCCACCTGGCGGCACCGCAATCATCAAGACGGACTGCGCGCGCTGATGCGTGCGGGGAAGGAGAGCTATTACATCGTCTCCCAATTCAATGTGTTTGAATTTGAGCAGGAGGCACCGCTCTTTGGCCGCTTGGCCGAGAATTTTGAAGCCTGCGCGTATGGGCTGGGTCTGGTGCGCAAAGAACTGGAGAAGCGGCGCGTGCTGCCTGCTGCGCCCAGCGAGCCTCCGCAACTGATG
>DAHUZD010000363.1 GCA_027306745.1 Acidobacteriaceae bacterium | reverse complement strand
GGTCGCACGATCGTAGGAAGCCCGACTTTTCAGCCAGCCTTGATTGCTCCATCGCCGCTTCGTATGCGGCCTATGTGCAGGGGAAAGTTCCAAGCCGGTCACGCGCTGGAAACCTCTCCGCTGCTGTGATTGATGACACTGCGGTTTTTCTCCTTGATTGCTACGATCGTCCAGAGTGCCAGTTGACGCCAGCGGAGGCATGTCATGATGAACATTCAATGCGCCAATCCAGATTGCAAAGCCGAGTTGAAATATCTGCGCGGCGGACGCCTCTACCTGATGGAGCGCGAGGCCTTTGAAAAGCATGGGCCGCGGCTTGTTCAGGGGCAGGTAAGCGTGCGCAGGTACTTCTGGCTCTGTCCCCAATGCGCCGAGACTTACACGCTGCACCGTTGGACGGAGCGCGGTGTGGAGCTGCGCCAGCGCAGCCGTCCGCCCGTGGCCGTTCTGGCCCACGCCGGTCAGGACCATGACTGGATGATGCCCGGCCTGGTGGGCTAAGGTCGCCCGCTCTACGTTGGCCAACACCGCATTCGCGGTGCCAGCGTAGAGCCATATTGGCCGCACGCAGGAGAGCGGTGCCGCGGGCCATGCCTGCGCCCCCTTCAGGAAGTTCCCCAGAGCCTTCTCAGGTACAATCGAACCGCTTGTAGATTTCCCTATGTCTTTTCTGCGCAGCATTGCCCGGCACCGGTGGCTCTTCTGGCTGCATGCAGGCCTGTTTTTGTTGTTGGCTCTTAGCTTGTTGGCCTTGCACTTGTTGATGCGCAGCCTGCTGATCAGCACCTTCATCACCGTTTTTCTGCTCATGGTCACGGGATTTTTTTTGATCCTCTCCGGCCTGCTGGACTTTGGCGCAGGCGTGGAAGCTCTACTGGAGCGTGAGGCCCATGCCTGGATATGGATTGTGCTGGCGGCGACGGTGATATTTGCGGGCATCGTGCTGTTTCTCTCGCCAGAATTGTCCATTGAGCGTCTGCTGGACTTTGCCGTGGTGCACGCGCTGGCGCTGGGCTTTTTGGAGACGCGCCTGGCCAGGCAGTTGCACCATCATCCCAAGGAGCGGGGCCGCCTGCTGGGTTTTGCCCGGCTCTCCACGGCCTACGCCGTGCTGTTGCTGATGGGCACGCTCTACGGCAATCGCTATTCGGTGTTGGTGCTGGCCACCTACTGCCTTGTGGTGGCGGCGGAACTGCTGCTGCTGCCGCGGCCTTTTGCCGCGGTCCGCTCTCGGCAGATGGCGCAGGCGTAGTGCATGTTGCCGACCCATACCGATGACAAATGCCGACGCATTTGCCGGGAAACGTAGCCCATTGTCGCCAAATATTTTCGCCGACTTCGCATCCTTATGCCTTTAGAATGAATCTTATTGATAATCGGTGGGCGGAAACGTCTTCCAAGCGGTGTGCCCCGGAGCCGCCGCATCTGATCCCAAGACGCATCAGGAGCCAAGAGCCGCATGTGGATTGTCCGTCTGGCGCTGCGCCGACCGCTTACCTTCGTCGTGCTGGCCATCTTGATCCTGATTCTGGGCGTCTTCACCATTCTGCGCACGCCCACGGACATCTTTCCCAATATCAATATTCCCGTGGTCAGCGTGGTGTGGAATTACTACGGCTTGTCACCGGCGGAGATGTCTGGGCGCATCACCAGCAACTTTGAGCGTGCGGTGACGACCACCGTCAACAACGTTGAGCACATCGAGTCGCAGACAATCGTCGGCATTGCCGTCGTCAAAATCTACTTCCACCCGGGGACAAACGTGGAGGCGGCTGTAGCCGAAGTGACGGCGATTTCGCAGACGCTGCTCGGCCATTTTCCGCAGGGTACAGTGCCGCCGCTGATTTTGACCTATAACGCGTCCAGCGTGCCAGTGCTGCAACTGGGCATGTCGGGCACGGGCATCAGCGAGCAGGAACTCTTTGACCTGGGCAACAGCTTTTTGCGCACGGAACTGGCCACAGTCCAGGGCGCATCCATTCCGTACCCTTACGGCGGCAAGTTGCGCCAGGTGCAGGTCGACCTTGACCCCGCGGAACTGCAAGCCCACGGGCTTGCCCCGGCGGATGTGGTGAACGCCGTCAATGCGCAGAGTGTCATTCTGCCTTCGGGCACGGAAAAGATGGGCCTGTTTGAGTATCAGATTGAGACCAACAGCGCCCCGCGCACCATCGAGCAGTTGAACAACATGCCCATTCGCACGGTGAATGGAGCTACGGTCTATCTGCGCGATGTGGCGGAC
>DAHUZD010000347.1 GCA_027306745.1 Acidobacteriaceae bacterium | reverse complement strand
GGCATACATCGGCTCTTTGAGCAGGCGCTCAAAATCCGGCTTGCGCGGAGTGAACCATTCGCGGCGGTTGTTGCGCGCCAATTGGCGTAGAAAAGTGAGTGCCTCAGGCGAAAAATGCGGTGCGGAAGTGGTAGCGGACATGGCGGAATTCTAGCGCAGTGCAAGCAGGCGTGCCCGCGCAGTGCTATGCTGAAAGAGATGCGCACGCAGACGCGCCGCTGGCCCGGACGGGAGTCCGCGGCAGATGCATGGCGGCTGCGCTGGAACGGGCTGGGAGAAGCATGGCGACATATTTGGTAACAGGAGCGGCGGGCTGTATCGGCTCCTGGATTACGCAGACCTTGGCGGAACGCGGTGGCACGGTGCGCGCGCTGGATAATTTTTCCACCGGCAAGCGCGAAAATCTGGCGGGCATTCGCGGCGAGATGACGGTGATCGAGGCCGATCTGCGCGATGCAGCGGCGCTGCTGCACGCCTGCGAGGGCGTCGAGTGCATCTTTCATCAGGGCGCGTTGCCCTCTGTGCCGCTGGCGATTCAAGACCCGCGCACCAGACACACAGCCAATATTGACGGCACCTTCAACCTGTTGGAGGCAGCGCGGGCCACCGGCGTGCGGCGTGTGGTGTATGCGGCTTCGTCGTCCGCCTATGGCAACAAGAATCCACTGCCGCAGACGGAGACGATGCTGCCTGGGCCGCTGTCTCCCTACGCGGTGCAAAAATACGCAGGTGAGCTGTACCTGCGCAGCTATTGGGAGGTCTACAAGCTGGAGACGGTCGCACTGCGATACTTCAACATCTTTGGGCCCAGGCAGGCGCCAGACTCGCCCTACAGCGGCGTGATGGCCAAGTTCACGCGCATGATGCTCAACGGCGAGCAGCCCGTTATCCACGGCGACGGCACGCAGAGCCGCGACTTTACCTACATCGAAAACGTGGTGCAGGCGAATCTGCTGGCGGCCTCGGCCCCGGCGGACAAGGTGGCTGGGCGTGTCTTCAACATTGCCTGCGGAGAACCGCACACGCTGAACGAAACCTACGCGTTGCTGGCGGAGATGCTGGGCTATAAAAATCCTCCGCAATATGGTCCACCCCGCGCAGGGGACATTCCGCATTCGTATGCGGATATCCGCGCCGCGCGGGAAGACCTGGGCTACGCGCCCACGGTGGACTTTACCGAGGGCCTGCGCCGTACGGTGGGCTGGTACCGGCAACAACACGCGCAACGAGCCGCACAACCTGTGGGAGCGAAGGCATGAATCCAACGGTGAGCGCAGAGAGCAAGCCAACAACGATGATCGCAGCACCCGCGGCGTGGCAGCAGCGGTTGGAGCAGCGCACACTCACGATCGGCGTGATTGGTTTGGGCTATGTGGGTCTGCCGCTGGCGCTGCTCTTTAGCGAAGAGGGCTTCCGCGTGCTGGGCCTGGACGTGGACACCAGCAAAGTGGAGAAGCTCAACGCTGGCCAATCCTACATCTACCGCATCGAGCCGGAGCAGATTCAGGCTGCGCAAAAACACGGCCTGCGCGCCACCAGCGACTTTGCCTCCATCGCCAGCGTGGACGCGGTGCTGATCTGCGTACCCACGCCGCTGAGCGAGCATCGCACGCCCGATATGAGCTATATCGTTGCGACCGTCGAGGCGATTGCACCCCACCTGCGCGATGGGCAACTGGTGGTGCTGGAAAGCACGACCTACCCCGGAACTACAGCGGAGGTGGTGGCACCGATTCTCGAAAAAGCTGGCAAGACGGTGGTGCGCGCGACAGGCGAGCAAGGCGTGTTCGTGGCTTTTTCCCCAGAGCGAGAAGACCCCGGCAACACGCGCGTGGCGCGCAAAGATATTCCCAAAGTTGTTGGCGGCATGGAGCCGGTGGCTACGGCGATGGCCGCGGGTCTGTACAACAGCATCTTCCACCGCGTAGTGCCGGTCTCCAGCCCGGCAGCGGCGGAGATGACCAAGTTGCTCGAAAACATCTATCGCTGTGTGAACATCGCGCTGGTCAATGAACTGAAGCTGCTGTGCCTGCGCATGGGCCTGGATATTTGGGAGATCATCGACGCGGCGGCGACCAAGCCATTCGGCTTCCAGCCGTTTTATCCGGGGCCGGGTCTGGGCGGGCATTGCATTCCCATCGATCCGTTTTATTTGAGTTGGAAGGCCAAGGAGTTTGACTTCGTCACGCGCTTCATTGAACTGGCTGGCGAGGTGAACGAGGCCATGCCCTATCATGTGCTGCAAGCGGTGATGACGGCATTGAACCGCGAGCGCAAGCCACTGCGCGGATCCAAGGTGCTGGTGCTCGGCGTGGCCTACAAAAAAGATGTGGACGATCTGCGCGAGTCGCCCGCGCTGACGATCATCGAATCGCTGCAACGCGAGGGCGCGCAGGTCAGCTACAACGATCCCTTCTTCGCGCAGGTGGGCCAGGGTCGGCGCTACAAACTGAATATGACTTCGACGCCACTGGAGCGCGTGCCAGAGTTTGACTGCGTGCTGATCGTCACCGATCACAGCTCGTACGACTACAAGAAGATCGTGGCTCAAGCGCAGTTGGTGGTGGATTCGCGCAACGCCACGCGCGGCATCGACTCGCCGAAGATCATCCACTGTTAAGGTGTGCAGGCGCGCGAGGCAAGGCGCGCCTGCTGAATCTTCAGGCCAGCGTTAACTCTGGCTGGTCGATCCACTGGCTGGAGCCGTCACTCGGGAAGTAGGCATTGGTCAGGTATTGATGCAGCATCCGCTGCGTGTTGAAGAATGCGCCGTTGACGGCCAGCGTCAAGCGCATGATCTCTTTCCAGCGCGCGGGGTAGCGGTAGTAGAGCGGAAGAATCTCCACGGCCAGCTTGTCGTAGAGCGATTCTGCTTCCATCTCTTCTTCGTCCGATTCAACAATTGACCAGCCGGTAGCGCCTTCAATGCAGCCCTCAATCCACCAGCCGTCGAGCGTGCTCAAGCTGGGCACGCCGTTCATGGCCGCCTTCATGCCGCTGGTGCCAGAGGCCTCATACGGACGGCGCGGTGTGTTCAACCACAGATCGCATCCGCTGGTGAGCAGCGCGCCCAATTCCCACTCATAATTTTCCAGGTAGACCACCTTCAGCGCATTAGAGTTCAGCGCTGCGGCCTCTTCAATCACTCTGCGAATGATGGCCTTGCCCGGCTCGTCGTGTGGGTGCGCCTTGCCGCCGTAGAGAAGTTGCAGGCCGCCGCTCTCGCCGGCAATTTGCAGCAGGCGATGCGGATTGGCGAAGAGCATGTCCGCTCGCTTGTACGAAGCCGCGCGCCGGGCAAAGCCCAACGTGAAGCGGCGTTCATCCAGTTGCACGCCCGTGCGCTGCGCGACCGCTGCCAGCAGCATGCGATTGGACTCCCGATGGCACAACTCAATCTCACTGGCTGAGAGGCCGATGGCGAAGCGCAGATATTGATTGTCGCGTCGCCACTCTGGAATTTTTTCGTCGAGCAATTTTTGCAGCGGCGCAGCAATCCACGTGGCCGCGTGCACACCGTTGGTGATGGCGTGCA
>DAHUZD010000346.1 GCA_027306745.1 Acidobacteriaceae bacterium | reverse complement strand
CGCGGCAATCTGGGCACCAAGTGGCCATGTAAACGGTCAATTCCATACTTCCATGGTACCTGCGATCGTGCTATGCAGGCTATTGCAGGCGGGCTGCATCCGTTGAAAGCTGGCAGACGCGCACCAGGGTATTTTGATACGGGCAGGGAAGATTCGTGGGCTGCGTGGAGGCCAGCACAATCCAGTTCACATGATAGGGCGCAAGAATTTTGATCCTCTGCGCATCGTTCCAGGACCGCCATCCAGTTTGCGCGCTGGCATCAGCGAGCCAGCGGTCGGCAATTTGCGGATAGATGGCAGCGATGCCGCCGTCCTTGCTCCAATCGGGCAGGGCGCTGCGTTCGGCTGCGGCGCGGAAGCCGACAGTGTCCTCTTGCGGCAGGGATTGATACTGCGGATCCAGTGCAAAGAGCGCGCCATCGGGTGTGTGTGTGCGAATCCAACTGAAAGCCTGCTCCCAAGGGTTTTGCGGCGCAGACCAAGGGGATTCCAGATGCGCCAGCGCGGGGTAGGTGCGGGTCTGCACTGTAAACATGACGGCGGCAATGGCTCCAAAGCAAGCTACCCAGGCCCATATGCGGCGTTGCAGCAGCAGGCTGCCCAGCACGCCGCCGAGCATTAAGAAAAATAGCCAATACAGAAGATGAAAGGCACGCAAAGGTTGCAGGCTGGCCAGCAGCAGCGGGCCAGTGGGATGGACGAAAGCGATGGAAAACAGCAGTGCGCACAAGCCTGTGTAAAGCGATGCTGCACAGACCGGTCCGCAATTCTGCAAAACCGCCGGGCGGGAACGGCGGCAGCCGATCCAGGCAGCAGCTAGTGGCGGAAAGAGGCCGAAGGCTTCGTACCACGTCCAGCGCGAGAGGAAAAAGTAGGAACGGCTCAGCGTAGCCACGGCATAGCCCTGGCTGGCGTATTGCAGCACAGATGTGTGCGTCGCGAACAGGGTTCCGGTGAAAATGGCGACGGTCAGCGAGGTCAGCAATTTCCAGTTCCGACTGCGCAGCAGCCAAAGCACGGCAATGTAGGTTGCGCCATAGGCTCCCATCAAGGGATGCAGCAGCACAGCGAAGACCAGCAGCAGAACAGTGCGCAGGGCTTTGTATTCCAGCGCCGCGGCCAGCGCAAACAAGATCACAGGAGTGGAAAAAGATCGCGCTGTTAGATAGGGGTCGACGAAGGTTAACGCCGTTCCCGCCACGGGGAGAGAGAGCGTGACGGTCAGCAGAGTTGTGGCGGCCCAACGCGCTTCAGGCCGCGCGAACAACAGACAGGAGACGCGCCAACTGCCGAGCGTTATCAACCAAAGCGAAATGACGTAGGTGGCAAAGAGCGCGGGCAGCAGCGGCAGATGTGCCAAACGAATCAGCCATCCCGTGGCAAAGGAGAACAAGGAGTGCTGCAAGTGAGGAAGAATGTACTCCGTGTGCTGCTGGAAGAGCGCGGGATGGACGGTCTTTTCAACGCCCGCAACATAAATGGCGGCGTCGTCGGTGAAGGGGTGATAGCCCAGGATGAACAGGGCGGCCAGCGTGAGCAGAACAATGCGCACCTGAGGATGGCGCAGCCATGCAGACCGCGGTCCAGTCTGACTGAGGGAGAGAGTGTTTGTGCTGGCGGAAGCACAGCCCGGTTCAAGGATGGCCGGGCTGGAAGTTGTAGCTGTCAGAAGCAACCATCCTGCGTGCACAAGGAACTTGTGATTCGAAAGAAACTGCTTTGATTTTAACTGGTTTTCTGACGAAGGGACAGGTTGCTGGCAAGGTACGCGTTGCAGGCTGGGTAGACAAACCCAGCCCACGGCACGATGGGCCTATTGCGCGGCGGGTTGGGCAGTAGGTTCCGGGCTGGTTTTCATGGCCAGCGTTTTCTTTGCGGCATTCTCCAGCGCCAGAGCCTGCGGCAACAGCGAGATGGCCTTGCCGATCATGGGGTCCCACTCGGCGCGCACTTTTAATCCCTCTTCCTGGCCAAACTGTGAGGTGAAGAGTTCGCTCTGGATGCTCATGTTGACCCAGTCGCGAACGGCAGCGATTTCCTGATCGGTATAAGGAATTTTTTCTTGTGTCAAAAACAATTCGAAGCTCTTCAATACGCCATCGGTCACTTGAAAATCGCGTGGAATGGTGCGCGTGGACAGGTAGGACTTGGCGAAGTTGAAGAAAGCCATGTGCTGGAGCAGAACATCCTGCAGCGGCGTGGGTTTGGGCGTGTCGACTTTTACGTCTGGCGAGATGCCGCCGCCGCCGTACACCGTGCGGCCAGAGTCGGTCAGCTTCACTTCGCGGTTGGCATCGCTTTGCGGCGCACCGGCGTGGTTGTAGTAGTAGTCGTACAGCGAGATGCCGTTATAGTTGCGCTGAATCAAGCGTCCGCTGGGCGTGTAGTAGTGGTATGTGGTCAGCGCAAGGCCGGTGTTTTCAGAGAGCGGATAGACG
>DAHUZD010000344.1 GCA_027306745.1 Acidobacteriaceae bacterium | reverse complement strand
CAACGACAACCATCAGCATCAGGCTGGCCACGGTGAGCTGCGCCCAGATACGAAGCAATGCGCGATCCCAAAGGCGGCGGTTCATGCCTTGCCCCCTTGCACAGTGGCGCTGGGCGCTGCGGTGGCGGAGCGGTTGCGGCTGGCAACGAGCGCGGCCTCCATGTTCGGCGTGAGCGCGATCAGCGTGCCCAGCACGATGACGAGCACTCCAATCCAAATCCACGCGACCAGCGGATTGATGAAGACCTTGATGATGGGCTTGTCCGTCTCCTGGCTGCGGCCTTCATAGACGACGTACAAATCACGCTGGAGCGTGGAGTGATTGGCGACCATGGTCGAGGTCTGCTCGCTGGCGTGGTAGAAGCGGCGCTCCGGTGCCATGCGTCCCAGAAAATGATTGCCTTGGTAGACGTCCAGCAGCGCGTACTCGCTGTCATAGTTCGCGTTGGAATCTTGCGTGTAGCTTTGGCAGACGAGCCGGTAGGGGCCGATGGTCATGGTGTCGTGGAAGCCCATCTCCTGCTCTTTGGATTGATTGAAGGCTCCGCCCGCGATGCCAATGATGATGATGACCACGCCCAAGTGCACGATGTAGCCGCCGTAACGGCGCGTATTGCGATGCGTGAGTTGCAGCATAGCGGCAAAGATGTTTTTGCCTGTGTGGCGTTGAATGACGCGCGCGCCACGCAGAAACTCTGAAGCCACGGCGATGGTAACCATCGCGGCCAGCGAGAAGGCCACCAGCGAATAGAAGACCGCCTGATCCTGCCATGGACGCATGCCCAGCAGCATAAGAACGATGGCCGTCAACAGTGCGGCCACGGTGGGCCACAAAAAACTGCGGCGAATGCTTTTGAAAGATGTGCTGCGCCAGGCCAGCACCGGGCCGATGCCGGTCAGGAAGAGCAGAAAGAGGCCAATCGGCAGCGCGACGCGATTGTAGAACGGAGCGCCGACGGTGACTTTGGAGCCTTGCACATACTCGGAAATAATGGGGAAGAGCGTGCCCCACAAAATGGTGAAGCTGGCGGCGAGCAGGATGAGGTTGTTGACCAGGAAGCTGGATTCACGCGAGCCGAGCGACTCCAAGTGATGCTCGGCACGCAGGTGGTCGCGCTGCATGAAGTAGGTGAAGAGGCAGACGGCGAGCACCAGAAACATGAAGCCGTGGAACCAGTCGCCGATGGAGGACTGCGCGAAGGCGTGCACGGAACTGACCAGGCCGGAGCGCGTGAGATCGGTGCCCAGCAGCGTGAGCAGAAAGGTGGAGAAGATCAGCCACACATTCCAAGTCTTCATCATGCCGCGTTTTTCCTGCATCATGACCGAGTGCAAAAACGCTGTGCCGGTCAGCCACGGCATCAGCGATGCGTTCTCCACCGGATCCCAGCCCCAGTAGCCGCCCCAGCCGAGCACGGAGTAGGCCCAGTGCGCACCGAGAAAAATTCCGCAGGTGAGAAAGAGCCAAGTGACCATTGTCCAGCGGCGCGTGATGTGAATCCACTTTTCGCCGGGATAGCGCATCATCAACGCGCCCAGCGCGAAGGCGAACGGCACGCTGAAGCCGACATAGCCGAGGTAGAGCATCGGCGGATGGATGACCATCTCTGGATATTGCAAGAGCGGGTTCAGGCCGAATCCATCGGCGGGCACCGCGCCCTGCACCAGCGCAAAGGGCGGCGCGGCAAAGTTCAACAACAGAACGAAGAAGACCTGAATGCCCGCGAGAATGGTGGAGGCGTAGGCGGTCAGCTTGACATCAACTTTATGGCGCAGGCGCAACACAAATCCATAGGCGGCCAGCAGCCAGGCCCACAAGAGCAGAGAACCTTCTTGCCCCGACCAGAGCGCGGAGAATTTATAGGCAGCGGGCAGCGCGCGGTTGGTGTGGTGCAGGATGTAGGCGACGGAGAAATCGTTGGTGAAGGCGCACCAGACCAGCGCAAAAGCTGCGGTGGTCAACGCGACGAAGCTGGCAATACCTGCGCGGCGAGCCGTTTCCGCCAATCGCTCGGCGGCCAGTTGCGGGCCGTTGGCTGTGGCCATTCTGCGCAAAGCAAACGCGCCAGCAAAAAAGTTATACGCGCAGAGAACCAGTGCGAGCAGGAGAGCGAAACTGCCAAGGGTGGGCATAGAGGAGCAACCCTCCATTCTCGCAGAGCGAGGGCGCGGCTGCAATCCAACCTGCGGTGGGGTGTTGGTTGCGCTCGGCAGGAAGCGCGTTTATGGCAGGCGGGTGCAGAGGAGCATGACCGCGACGCCCAGCAAAAAGAGCAGCCGATATTGCAGGCCGTGCTCGCGGTTCACCTCTGGCAGCAGATCGGTGGCAGCCACGTAGAGCGCCACGCCTGCCGAGATGGGCAAACCGTAGTGCGCCAGCGCAGGCAGAACGCGGATGACGACGACTCCGGCCAACGTGGAGACACCGAGCAACGCGGCAGCACCGACGGCCAGGCTGCGTCCGCGTCCACTGGCCAGCATGACGCTGCCGACGGTGAAGCCCTCTGGCAGTTTGTGCAGCAACACCCCGGCAAAGATGAGCCAGCCCAGGTTGCCGGAAAAAGCAAAGCCGCTGGCGATGGCAATGCCATCAAAAAATGTGTGTGCAGCCAATCCGAAGGTGAGCGAGTAGGCCGCGCCCGCGTGTAGAAACTCATGCGCGTGCGTTTCTTCGCCAAAGTGGAAGTGAGGGATGAGCGTGTGCTCCAAAATATGCACGCCGCAGAAGCCGGCCAGAATCAACAGCGGTGCGGCAGCGCCAGCCTGCTGGAAACTCTCTGGCAGCATATCTGCAATGGCCACGGCAATGAGAAATCCCGCGCCAAAGGCGATGAAAGCGTGCAGATAGCGCTGCACGCCACGCCGCAACAGCAGCAGACCACCAGCCAAATTGGCCAGCGCCGCGACAAGACCGAGAGTCAGTACAAGGCTGAGAGATGCCATGTGGATTCCAAAACTATTACCGAAAACCGTTTACCCGCTGTGGCGAATATGCATGACATCGCCGTCCTGAACAATATAGTCCTTGCCCTCAAGACGCAAAGTTCCTTGCGAACGTGCTGCGGCTTCAGACCCGGCGGCCAGCAGCGTATCCCAGTGGATCGTCTCTGCGCGGATGAAGTGCTTTTCGAGGTCGGTGTGAATCGCGCCCGCGGCCTGTTGCGCGCGAGATTGGGCGTGAATCGTCCAGGCGCGGCATTCATCTTCGCCAACGGTGAAGAAGGTCATCAGCCCTTGCAGCTCAAAGCTCTTGCGGATCAAGCGGCGCAGTCCGCTCTCCTGCAATCCATAGCTGGAGAGAAACTCCACGGCATCCTCGTCGGACATCTCGGCCAGCTCGGCCTCAACCTTGCCGCAGATGGCGGTGACGCCCGTGCCTGGACGCAATGCGGCTTCCGTCAATTTATATTTGGCCGCGGCGGCTTCCAAGTCCACGCCCAACGTGGCGCTTTCTGAAATGTTCAAGACGTAGAGCACCGGCTTTTGACTGAGGAACATGAAGCCGCGAATCAATTTCTTTTCCTCGGCTGTCATCTCCAGCGTGCGCAGCGGCTGCTCGGCCTCCAGTTGCGCTTTGGCGCGCACCAGCAGCGCGCTTTCTTTTTCGAGGTCGGAGGTGCGGCCCTTCTTGAGATCTTTTTCCAAGCGCTCCATGCGCTTTTCAATCTGCGTCAGGTCATTGACCATCAGGTCGAACTCGACGTTTTGAATCTCGCGCAGCGGGTCGATAGGGCCGTCGAGTGGAATGGAGGGATCGTCAAAGGCGCGCAGCACGTGCATCAGCGCATCCACGTTGCGCAGGCTGGCGATCAGGTTGGCCTCCTTGAGCGATTCCTTGCCGATGGCGGCCATGTCGGCGTACTCGACGGTGGCGTAGACGGTCTTCTTGGGCTTGTAGAGCGCGGCCAGTTGGTCGAGTCGATCATCGGGCACGCGGGCCACGCCGACGTGCACCTCCTTGGGATTGGAGTAGCCGCGATCTTCAAATTTGGCCTTGGTCAAAATGCGAAAGAGCGAGGTTTTTCCCGTCTGCGGCAGTCCAATGATTCCAGTCTTCATGCGTGTCCTATGCGGGGAGAGTGCGGTGAGGCTTCCTTGTTGATGATACGCGATGCGCGTGGCAACCGCAGATTCCCTGGTTCACTGCGTTCGCTCGGAATGACACGGTGCTTGCGTTGTGAGGATTTTCGCCATGCGACAAGTCCTTCTGCGCGACCGACGGGAGCGACGAATCCAGAGAATACGGGCTGGTCTGTCCAGCCTGCACCGTCTGGATTCTTCCCGTTCGACTCGCCTGTGTCTCGCTCAAGGCAGGCTCACTCGCTTCGCTCCTCAAAATGACTCGTGTGTTTCCTTGCGATGTTGTATTGATTTTTCATCCTGAGCGGGTGATATGGATTTCATATCACATTGTTTTTATTGTGGACGTTATGCCTGTTTTTGGCTGTGTAAGGACTGTGCGGGCGACTTCTCGGTTTCTGTGCATTTCTCGAACGCGAGACACCATTCCAAAGAGACGATTCATAGGGTATAGGCCATGCCCCAAGCCCATGCTGTGTTCGATGATCGGGCGTGGACATTGCCGATGCGGGCCTGCTCGCACTTCTCCAACTCATTGAGCGCCACGCGCACGCTTTCCCGATGCGCCTCTCTTACGCGCTCATCGCCGCCGACAAGGGCTGTGAGAGAGACTGACTTCGGCGCGGAGAACGTAGCATCCCAACCGGCGCGATGCTCGACGCTCGTTACTTCCTTGCCGAACGTGCCCTCGTAGGTTTTTGAAACCTGATGACGAACGAGCTGCGCTTCCGTGTGCGGATGCTGACCTTCGGTCAATCTGGCGAAGTGCTCATTGCCAACTGGACCCGATAAACCCCACTGCGAACGGTCCCGTTGGAGCAGGGAGGGTCAGACTCATGCTGTGTTGAGCCCGGAGCGCAGCTATCAAGCCGACAATCATTACAATCACCAGTGCAATCAGTCCGGCAATTGCCTTGAAAAATGTCTTCAGAAGATTCATCAGGTCTCCAAACTTGCCGCGAGGTCGCATCGTGCAAGCAGATATAGCTTGACATTAAACTTTACAGATGTAAAGTTTAATCATGCCACGTAAGCCCAACCAGTCTGCTCAAACCAGGGCACTAATTGCCGCGCTGGCTCTGCGTCCGCTCGATTGGCGCCATGGTTACGAGCTCTCCAAGGAGACAGCGCTAAAATCCGGCCTGCT
>DAHUZD010000341.1 GCA_027306745.1 Acidobacteriaceae bacterium | reverse complement strand
AGCATCATCACCACATCCGCCTGTTGCAGGGCGCGGTCGAAGTCGCGCTCGATAGAAACGCCCGGGCCGATGGCTGCGGCATGTTCTGGCAACAGTGGCTCTGGCCCGCAGAGGAGCACGCGTGCGCCCAGCTTGGGCAGCAGCAGTGCGTTCGAGCGTGCCACGCGGCTGTGGAAGATGTCGCCCACGATGGCCACCGTCATACCGGCCAATGTTGTGGACGTCACGCTGAGCGAATGTTTTGCGCCCAGGCAGCGAAAGAGAATCGTGCGCAGGTCCAGCAGCGCTTGTGAGGGATGCTCGTGGATGCCATCGCCTGCGTTCAAGATGGGAAGTCCGGTGGCCTGCGCCAGCAGGTAAGGAGCGCCGGAGGATGGATGGCGCAAGATGATGCATTCCGCGCCCAACGCGCGCAACGTGATGCCGGTGTCTTTGAGAGACTCGCCTTTTTCGATGCTGGAGGAAAGCGCGCTGACCAGCACGGTATCTGCTCCGAGGGACTTGGCGGCCAGTTCGAATGAAGTGCGCGTGCGCGTGCTGGACTCATAAAACAACAGTGACACCCTGCGCTTGTGCAGCCGTAATTCGCGCTTGCGGACGGCCTCCGTTTCCAGCTCCGATGCCCAGTGGAGGATACGGCCAACATCTTCCAAGTCGAGCTGTGTGGCCGAGAGCAGCGAGCCGGGGTGAACCGGAGCCTTTTGCAGTGGCAGGATAGCTGCGGTCTGCGTTACAGGCGAAGCAGTTTTGCCGGAGATGGCAGCACTGCGTGAAGATGCCCCGCGTGCGCGCTTCGTGCGCGGCTGGGCGGTGCGGAGCTGTGCCGTGGACTTCTTCATGCTTGCCAGAATTCTTGGATTGCCAAGCCGTCTCAGCCGGTCGCGCCGTCCTCAGGCTCCAATGCGCTCGACGAGCAGCACTTGTTCGCTGCCATCCACTTCGTCCAGTTTGACTTCGATGATTTCCTGATCCGTGGTCTGCACGGTGCGGCCCACAAAGGCGGCCTCTATCGGCAGCTCGCGGTGGCCGCGATCGATGAGCACCAGCAGTTGGACGCGCTGGGGGCGGCCATGGTCAAAGAGCGCGTCAAGCGCCGCGCGAACCGTGCGTCCGGTGTACAACACGTCGTCGACCAGGATGATGTTGCGTCCGGCCACGTCAAAGCCGATGGCACCCTTGTGCACGATGGGTCGCGAACCGCGCGTGGAGAGATCGTCACGGTAAAACTCAATATCGAGTGTGCCCACGTCGATGGGGCGCTTTTCAATCTTTTCGATCAAAGCCGCCAGACGCTGGGCCAGCGGAAGGCCGCGCCGCTGGATGCCGACCAGGCCCAGGTTGGCGCTGCCATTGTTTTTTTCGACGATCTCATGCGCCAGCCGCACCAGCGTGCGCTCAATTTCCGACGCGGAGAGCAGACGGGCCTTTTCCCGCAGGGTGTGGTTCTGGCTGGACGTTTGTGCTGAATGGCTCATTCCTGCTTGATGATACGAGTCGGAGGCGCGCGGAGCAAGCGCGCCCGAAAGCTAGCATCAGAGCGTGGGGGCAGGGTCGGCAGGAAAGGGATTTATGCCGTGGGCTGGGGCTTGCTGCGGCTGCGGTACATGCGCGTGCCCAGCACGCTGCCAAGAACGGAGAGCAGCAGAATGACCGCGGCGATGAAGCCCATGCCCATCAGCACCATGCCAGCGCGGCCTTCAGGGGAAAGCAAAAAAGAGATGGTGGAAGCCGTCTGCGCCTGTGCCTCCGCGCCGGTTGCAGCGCGGGCCATGGCCTGTTGCATCGTGCTGTTCAGGGTTGAGTCCAACAGGTTGCCCTGGTGCAGGGCGAAGCGCTGGATCACCAGCAGCAGCGTGTTGCCAGCCATGGCAGCTGCGGCGGTCAGCGTGCCGGTCAGCAGGCCGATGCGCGCGCCCTGGCTGGGTTGCAACATCACTCCGGGGACGGAGCGGCGATAGAGAGCGATGACCAGAATCGCGCCGCCCACAATCCAAAGCAGGCTGGCTGCGGCCAGTACGGAGGAGAGAATGCCCGCGCCGAGTGAGACCCAAAGAGCGATGCGAATCGCGGGCTTCCAATGCACGCCGCTGCACTCCATAGATTGCGCTTGTGGGGCGGGGCTGGCTTCGCCGTTTGCGCCGGGGAGAAAATCGGTTTCCTGTGCGGTGTAGCGAAGCTGGGGTGCGCCACAGCCAGCGCAAAAGGCAGCGTCACGCGCCAATGTTTCTCCACAACGATGACAAAGCGGATCCATATCCTGAAACTACCTCAGCGCATGGAATGGGAGCAACCTGAGGCAGGCGTACAAGAGGATCAAAAAAAACCGCACGGCGAGAGTAACCTGCTGCTGGCGGCGTTGGCAAGTCTGTTGCTGAAAAAATTAGCGGGCGTGCGCGGTAGAAGGTTTGCGTTCCGTGGCGCGGCCTTGGCCTTTGCGCGCGGTGGGCACACGCGCTTTTGCTTTTGCGCTGGCCACCAGGGCGGGCACACGGCCTGCTTGAGCCTGT
>DAHUZD010000333.1 GCA_027306745.1 Acidobacteriaceae bacterium | reverse complement strand
AAACGCAAAGCCAAACCTCGGGGCAAACTCATCGCCCGGCGGAGCCAGCGTTCTGCGCACGCCGGGATCCGTGGGGTACAAGATTCCCGCAGGCGCGCCCGGAAAGACCATCGACTGCCTGCCCGGCGCAAACGTAGAAATCTGGTTGTACTTTTCGTACCACGGCTCGATGCGATCCCAGCGCAGGCCGACATTCATCGTCAGGTTGGGTCGCGCGCGCCAGGCATCCTGCACAAAGGCACCCATATATTTGTTGCGCCCGTAAAACGGATTTAACTGGCTCTGGTTGTACTGGCTGGGCACTCCCAACAGAAAGTCGGCAAAGTCCAAGCCCGTCTCGCTGCCCGTGAACAAAAAACTGCCATTGAACTGCGCCATCGCACTGGAGTTGATCTGGTCGTAATGAAACTCCGCGCCCGCCTTGAGCGTGTGCAGACCTTCCACCTTGGTCAGGTTGTCGATCCACTGAAACGTGTTGTTCACTTGCGAAAGTTCATTGGTGTTCACACCTGTAGAGAAATTGTTGAAGACCAGATTCTCCACACCTTCCATCTGCGGAGCCAGCGGCACAATGCTCTGTTCGCCCGTGTTGGTGGTAAATCCCTGCGCGGCTAAACTCAATCCCAGCCCAGAGAGCGGCCTGCCCAACAAGCTGGCGTCGCGCATAAAGCTGAAGTGCGCTTCGTTGATGGTGGATGCGCCGAAGGTCTGCATGTCCTCCAGGCTGAACAACTGTGCGCGGCCCGTGTTCTGCGCAGCAAAGCCCGGCACGCTGGCCCCGCCCTGCGCCACAGGGTAAGGATTATCAAGCGTGTAGTTGTCGAGAAAGTAGTAGGCCGTCATCCGTCCCCAACGCGTGACGGCATCCAAGCGCAGCGCGCCCTTGTCGTCGTCCAGCGTCTGGTTGTCCGCCGATGTGGCAAAGCTGTTGGCACCCGCATTCGGCGTGGGAATATACGACAGCAATGGTTGCGCAGGCTGCGCCCAGGCGCTCTGCGGAATCGTTGCATTCGGC
Organism: Acidobacteriaceae bacterium; assembly: GCA_027306745.1. Lineage (GTDB taxonomy): Bacteria > Acidobacteriota > Terriglobia > Terriglobales > Acidobacteriaceae > JAJZCX01. Next base: position 2,111 of record DAHUZD010000333.1, on the reverse strand, counting down.
AACACACATTGCGTGGACTGCGTGCAGTGGAGCGTGTAGTAACTTTCACCCGACGTGACAGCGTAGCCCAGCCGCTGCGTCAACAACTGCGCCAGATATGGCCCACTCACGCTGCCCGTCAATGCGCTGGCCGCATCCATCAGATTGCCTGCGCGATCCTGAGTGGTCGGCACAGAAATGCGCCCTGTATCGACGCCTTGCGTCTGCCGCGTGCCCTGGTAGTCGGCAAATGCGAAGATGCGTCCACGCCGCACCGGACCGCCCAGCGTGCCGCCATATTGGTTTTGCAAAAATGCGCCGCGCGTGGGAGAGAAATAATTGCGCGCGTCGAGGTCCGTGTTGCGCAAAAATTCAAACACATCCCCATGCAACGCATTCGTGCCCGACTTGGTGACCACATGGATTTGCCCGCCGCTGAACTCGCCAGAGTCTGCGTCAAAGTTGCTGGTCAAAATGCGGAACTCGGCTATGGAATCCAGGTTGGGAATGATCGCCGTGCCCATGTTGACGTCTTCTTCCACGTCACTGCCATTGACCAGAAAGGCGTTGGCAAACTCGCGCTGGCCATGGATGGAGATCGTGCCCGGGTTCAAATCCCCCGACGGCGCAAAGGCGCTGACGCCCACATCCTGCACGGTGGTCGAGATCAACGATGTTTGCGGAGCCACGCCCGGCTGCAAGGCCAACAGATCGGTAAAGCTGCGGCCATCAAGCGGCGCGGCCACGATCTGCCTGCCGCTGATCACCTGCCCCATTTGCGAACTGGAGGTTTCAATATGCACCGCCGCATCGCTGACGCGCACCGTCTGCGCCGCGCGTCCCACGGCGAGTTGCGCATCCACGATCAACGCAGCGTCGGCGTCGAGCGAAATGCCTGTGCGCCGGTAGCTGGCAAAGCCCCGGCTGGCGATCTTCAAGTCATAGCGGCCCACCGGCAAGGCGGGCAGCGTGTAAAAACCCCTGGCGTCAGTCGTAGTCGCCGCAGCAGATCCCGTGCCTGTCTCGACTGCCGTGACGCTGGCCCCGGTGATGACCGCGCCACGCGCATCATGTACCGTGCCCGATAGACTGCCCGTTACTTCAGCCCGCAGCGGTGCCAGAAAAAATTGTGCGGCGGCGAAGAGAAATAGCAACAACACCGTACGCACAGGCGTAGGCTGAATCCTCGAATTTTTCATCTGCATGATGCGATCTGTCTTCCTTGGCGCAAATTTTCCGTTTGCGCCCTGCGCGGCTTCTGCCGGTTTTTGGTTGCGCAGGAATGGGAAGCGACCTATTGTGGAGGTATCTTCCATTCCGCCCGGAGTGGTGGATAGCCCGAGCCGCGCATCCTCCGCCAAGAGTTGTGCGCGGCTTTGGGGATTTCTTCAGCATTTCCCTTTGGAATGAATGACTTGCTGCGAAGAAAAGCCCCGGCAGTCCCAAAGATGAAACGCGGACAATATCAGTCGTATTTAATATACGACCTTTTCAGTCTTGAATGCAAGATGGTGTTAGCCCTGCGCGGAGAGGCAAAGATTCAATCGCCAGCGGTCGAACGATATGACCAGACAACTCTCTGCTTCAGAACATCCGGTAGACTCAATCTTGGCTCTAGCCAAACCGGATGCAAATCATCTCCTTGGAAATCGGACGGGCGCAACGTGCGGCCGCGCTGCTGCTGCTCTGTTTTGCTGCGCAATGCTTTTGGGCCGTGGCGCGCCAACCGTTGACCGAGCGCGACTATCAGTACGCGCGCTGTGGACGTGAGCTTTGGGAAAAACCCTCGCCGCTCTCCGGCTACTTCACCTCCTGCGGCAATCTGCATGACGGCACTCTGGCCTATCGCGCCGCGGGTCTGCCGCTCACGATTGAGCGCGTCGTGGCCGGAGAACCGGCTGGTGCTTCAGCGTGGGAGTCGCGCCATGTGCTGCACTCTGTCCACTTCTTACTGCATCTGCCGTTCATCGCTTTTGGCCTGTGGCTGGGCGGTGCGCTTTGGTGGGTGACGCGGCGCATCTATGGCAATCGCGGTGGATTCTTCGCGCTCGCGCTCTACTGTTTTTCTCCTGCAATGCTGCGCGCCTGCCTGCACCCGAACAATGAAATCCTCGCCGCCTGGGGACTTTTCG
>DAHUZD010000324.1 GCA_027306745.1 Acidobacteriaceae bacterium | reverse complement strand
CAACGCCTGCGCCACGGTGATCGACTCGAATTGATCCAGCGGCAGCGTGCGGAATGGCCCGCCTGAGGCCGTCAGCCAGATTTGTTGAATCTCTTGCTTGGCCCCGCCGCGCATACATTGGTGAATGGCGTTATGCTCGCTGTCAATCGGCAGCAGCGGCACGTTGCGTTCGCGTGCGGCGCGCGTCAGAATCTCTCCGGCGGCCACCATGCACTCCTTATTGGCCAGCCCGACGGGCGTGCCTGCGCAGACGGCCGCATGTGTGGCCTCCAACCCGGCCACGCCGACAATGGCGCTCACCACAAAGTCCACGCCGTCCATTGTGGCTGCGCGCACCGTGCCCTCCGGGCCGTGGAGCACTTCGATTTTGTTCAACCCCGCCGCGCGCAAACGCGACTTCAATGCGGTTGCATCCGTTGCGCTGGCCACGGAGACCAGGCGTGGATGCCAGCGCTGGCACTGCGCCAACAGCGCGTCCAGATTGCGCCCAGCCACCAGGCTGTGCACGCGGAAACGCTCCGGGTACTGCTCCACTATGCGCAGGGTGCTTTGCCCAATCGAGCCGGTCGAGCCGAGTATCGCCAGTTGCTTCAATGCACGTTCCTCAGTGTGAACTCTTCAATCCGCACGGTTGTTTTTGCGGTCAAAAATCCAAACGCAGAATCCTCATTTTATATCGTGCTGTGCAGTTGGAGTGGATGCGCTGCTCGTCTTGGCGGCTTAAAACAAATACGTCTGCTGCAACAGCAGCACGTACCACAGCACCGGCAGTGCGATCAGCAGAGCATCGATACGGTCCAACATGCCGCCGTGGCCGGGCAACAACGTGCCAGAGTCCTTCACATCCGCGCCGCGTTTCAGCGCCGACTCCAGCAGGTCGCCAATCTGCGCCGCAAAATTCAGAATTATCGCCAGCAGCATCCAGTACCACCAGGGTCGCGGATACAGCAGCAGAATGTAGCCATGCTGAAAAAGCAGATCGCCCAGGCCCACCAGGCACAGGCCAAAGAAGACGCTGCCAGCCATCGAGCCAGCGGCGCCCTCCCAAGTCTTCTTGGGGCTAAGCACCGGGGCCATTTTGCGTTGTCCCCAGGCGCGGCCCACGTACAACGCTGTGATGTCTCCAGCCCAGACGGTGACGAAGAGAAACAGCAGCAGCGCCGCACCATTTTCCTGCGAGAGCAGCAGCAGCGCCAGCGTTAGCGGGTAGATGACATAGACTAGGCCAAAAAAGGAGTAGGATGTGTCGGCCAGCACGCGAAAGACCGGTGAGCGCAGCGTACAGATGCCCAGCAGCAGCAAGGCCGCAATGCCCAGCGCCGACCAGAGAAAGCCCGGCATCCAATAGACGATGGCGAACAGAGCCGCACCGCAGACCAGCACCAGCACGCGCGGAGACTGCGTGCCTGAGGCGTCGGCCAGCACCAGGTATTCATGCAACGCCAGCTCGCCCACGCAGGCGGCGCAGAGCACTTGCAACCAATACGGTGCGCCCAAGATGAGCAGCAGCACCAGCGGAATTAAAATCGCCGCCGTAACAATGCGCTTCATGCTAAAAAAACTGCTTTCTGCGGAAAAATAACAGCACAGTACTGCTTGGATTGGTTCTGTGGTTCAGCCTGCATTCTATATGAGCGCAGCGAGGACGGAAAAATCTTCTCAGGGCAGGGAATCAGGATCGCACAAAGGCTTCGTCCGGCGCCGCGGTCTTGGCCGGAGAGGGTTTTTCGCCTAAGCCGCCGTAGCGGCGTTCGCGGCGTTGATAGGCTGCGATGGCTTCCAGCAAATGGATTCCGCGAAAGTCTGGCCAGTAGCGCTCGGTGACAAATATCTCTGCGTAGGCGATCTGCCAAAGCAGAAAATTGCTGATGCGCATCTCGCAACTGGTGCGGATCACCAAGTCTGGGTCTGGCATGTGCGCCGTATACAGCGCCTGGCAGATGGCCTCTTCGGTGATCTGCTGCGCACACTGCTCCACGCATTGTTCCTGGCTCAGTCCGGTCTGCGCCGCGTTGGCCATGGCGCTGCGCACAGCGGCACGGGCCGCGTCGACAATCTCGCCGCGCGCTCCGTAATTCAGCGCCAACGTCAGCGTCGTGCCAGTGTTCTGCTGTGTCTGTTCCGCAGCCCAGCGCATCGTCTCCTGCACCTCGGCGGGCAGATCCTGCGTGCGGCCAATGTAGGCGATGCGCACGTTGTTGTCATTCATGCGGCGAATGTTGCCCACCAAATATGTCTTTAGCAGGCGCATCAAAAAGCTGACTTCCGTGCGTGGACGCCGCAGATTGTTTTCCAGGGAAAATGCGTACAGTGTCAGCCAGGGAAGGCCAATGCGCGAGGCGGTTTCAACGACATATTGGACGGATTCTGCGCCCTGCTGGTGGCCAAAGAAGCGTTGCAGGCGGCGTTGCTGCGCCCAGCGGCCATTGCCGTCCATAATTATGGCGACATGACGGGGCAACCGCTCCGCATCCAGCAGCCGGTAGAGTTCAAGTTCTTCGGGAGCCAATTCGTGTACCCGGCTCGCGGGTGCGGACAGACCCAAGACGACCACCTCAACATGTTCGAACGTAGCACAGCCCCGGACAGGCTACAAAGCCCGCTGGCACCGCTGGTAGGCGGGCGCTTAGGCGGTCTTGCGCTGTCCGGTAGCCATCTCACGAACGTGGTTGAGCAGGGTGGTGCGTTGCAGTGCATCCAGCTTAAACATCCAGCTTCGAATCTCAGCCAAAAATGGATCGGCCATCAGCGCTGCCATCTCCATCTGCTGCTCTTGGCTGCTTTCCTGCAACAGGTCGCTCAGGTGGACGGAGAGTGCATCGGCCAGCCGCTCCAGGGATGCAAGCGTCGGCGTGGCCCGCCCATTCTCCACTTTGGAAATATAGGTGCGCGGCACGGCCATCTTTGCGGCCAATTGCCGCTGGCTCATTTGCCGCAAGCCGCGAATTTCGCGAATGCGTAGAGCCACAGCAGATTCTGTGTGACTGGTAACGTGAGCACGCGGAACGACGGCAACGGGCGCAACAGGGGTCGCTTCCGGCTCCTCCTCCGCCTCCAGAGGCTTGTGACAACGCCTGCAGAGCGAGCTTGCAGTGCGGAACTGCACCAAGGAGCAAAAGTCACAACGATACACTTCCCGCGAAGCCACGGGTGGCATTATTGTCGCCATAATCAACACTTACGGAGTGCCAGAGCACGACACCCAGTGCACATTGGAGTGTGCATCCACGGCTACAATGCCCTTTAGATCGTGCACTTGTCAAGCAAAAATCAATTTTGTCAAGAAAAAATTTACACAAAAGACACGTCAAAGGGATTACTTAGGTTTGGTTACCAAATTGTCCGCCCCTTCTTGCGGGCAAAATCTCCCACTGCCCGTCTAAAGCACGAAAGGGCATGGGTGCGTAGATAACTCCATCGTCCAGCCAAGAAACAGATGTAGCAATTCGTACTGGACACACCATAATATGGTGACGAACTCTTGCCGCTAATTTTAGGTGTCCCCACCCAAGTGGGTTTTAGGAGAGAGCTTGCACGCTCAACGTATTTTCAGTCAAGTTGTATTCGCCGGATTTCTGGGGTCTTTTCTGGCGATATCATCCGTTGCACCTGCCGTGGCCAAAGCGCAAACAGTCGCCGTGCGCGGCCATCTGGCTGCATGGGCGCGGCCAGAGGCCGATGAGGGGCCGGCACCAGCGAATCTGCCTCTGCAGCACCTCAGCGTTTTGCTCACGCGGACGCCAGCGCAGCAGCAATCGCTGGAGCAACTACTGCAAGCCCAGCAGACCCCCGGCTCCCCCCAGTACCACCACTGGCTGACGCCGCAGCAGGTGGGCCAGCGCTTTGGAGCCAGTCAGCAAAACATTGCCGCCGTCACCGGCTGGCTGCAAGGCCAGGGGTTGCATGTGGACGGCATCTCCAACAGCCGGACACGCATTACCTTCAGCGGCAGTGCCGCAGCGGTGGGCAAAGCTCTGAGCACGGAGTTCCACTACTACGATGTTGCGCAAAGCGTGCAGGGACAACTGCAAACCGAGCGCAGGCTCTCCATCCAGTCCGAACCGCAGATTCCGGTATCTCTAGTGGGCGTGGTCAGCAGCTTTACCGGGCTGTCCCAGCACCATTTGCATCCCATGCTGCACGAGCAAATCCTGCCAATGTCAGCCCAGCCACAGTTTTCCAATTGCAGTGGAAGCTCCATGAGCACGTGTCAGTTCTATCTTGTGCCTGCGGATTTTGCGACGATCTATGACATCAATTCTGTCCATAACGCTGGCTTGAACGGCGCTGGAGAAAAAATTGCAATTGCGGCGCGCTCACTGGTGCAGACCAGCGACATCAATGTGTACGAACAATACACAGGTCTGCCCCCCTACACACCCAATGCGATCATTCCATCGGATGGGACCGACCCAGGTGTTACCGGCACAGGAGATCAGGATGAGGCCACGCTGGATGTGGATCGCAGCTTTGGTATAGCATCGGGGGCAACAATTGACTTGGTCGCAAGTGGAGACACTGGCAACAGTGATGGTGTGGATATTGCCACCAATTACGCGATTGATACAGTTGCAGATCCGATTTTGAGTATCAGCTTCGGTGATTGCGAGTCCGACGTCAACCAAGCGACCGTGCAGGCATGGGACTCGCTCATGCAGCAGGGAGCGGCTGAGGGCATCTCCATCTTTGTTGCATCCGGCGATACGGGTGCTTACGGCTGCGAACCTAATGGAACCACGCCACCGGCAACGCAGTCCAGCGCCAGTCCCAATTATCTGTGCTCATCTTCCTACGTTACCTGCGTCGGTGGCACAGAGTTCAACGATACGGCCAACCCAAGCCAATACTGGAGCGTGAACAACAATAACAACAATCTTGGCTCCGCGCTGGGTTACATTCCAGAGGGTGCTTGGAATGAACCCTATGACGCGAACAGCGCATCCTTTCAGCTTGCAGCCTCCGGTGGCGGGGTCAGTGCTTACATTGCCAAGCCAACGTGGCAGACGGGCACCGGCGTGCCCAGGGATGGCTTCCGCGACACTCCGGATATCGCCTTCTCCGCTGCATCGCATGATGGCTACTTCGGCTGTCTGGCCTATGCGGGCGGTGATTGCAGCCAAGGCTACTTCGTTGCCTTTGCAGGCACTTCCGCCACGGCTCCATCGATGGCAGGCGTACAAGCGTTGATCGATCAGAAGATCGGCGGTGCGCAGGGCAACATCAATCCGCAACTCTATGCACTGGCGGCCAGCACACCCAGTGCATTTCATGACACCACCATCGCCAGCAGCGGCGTCACTGGTTGCTCTGTGTCTACACCCAGCATGTGCAACAACAGCACGCCGGGCCCCAACGGACTCTCTGGCGGTCTGGCTGGCTATCAACTAGCTACGGGCTACGATCAGGTCACCGGCTGGGGATCGCTCGACGTGGCCAACTTTGTGAATGCCTGGAGCGGCTCGTCACAGCACTTTTCACCTGCTGTGACGCTGGTATCCAGCGTGCAGTACGCTACAACTTCCACACAAGTGAGTTTCAGCGTTACCGTAAATGGCTCTGGCAATCAGCCGACAGGCACGGTGCAGTTTGTGGTGAATGGGAGCAATTTTGGCTCGCCGATCACGCTGGTCAATGGCACGGCCAACACGCCTGCGCAGGCATTTGCCTTGGGTGCGTACACCATCACCGCACAGTACTCCGGCGATACCAACTACAACGCACTAACCTCCAACTCTGTCACGCTCAATGTAACGAATCAAACGACCCCCACGGTCACATTGACTGGGTCGGCTAGTTTTATAACAGCCGGGCAAAGCATCACCTTTACCTCTGCGGTGAGCGGCAGCGGTGCCGCGCCGACCGGAACAGTGCAGTTTGCCGTGGGTAGCGTGGATATTGGATCACCGATCACGCTGGTCAACGGAGCAGCCACCTTGACGACGCAGATATTTACATCTGCGGGCAGCTACACGATCACTGCCCAGTACTCAGGAGACACGAACTATTTCCCCACAGTCTCTTCACCCTTTTACCTAATTGTTAACGCTGCGCCTGCTTCTAGTTTTTCTTTCGTGCTGCCCAATTCTGGTTTGACTGTGATTCCGGGTGCTCTTACAGGCAATGCGGAGACAGTCACGCTGACCGGTCAGAATAATTTTT
>DAHUZD010000320.1 GCA_027306745.1 Acidobacteriaceae bacterium | reverse complement strand
GGAAGGTGTTGGTGGAGAAGCGCTGGTGCACCATGCAAATCGCGCTGACCACTTCAGGATCCGACAACTCGCCATAAAACTTGGCAATCTGCGGCGCAAGCAGCAATCCCTTGTACACAATCGTGCGCGCGGAAAGTGACGGAATGTAGAACAGCGTTTTTTCCTGAATCTCCAGTTCGGCAATCTCCGCCTCGGCACGCTTGCGCACCACGTAGAGCTTGCGCTCAAAGGCATCTTCATCCATCACCACTGGACGCGAAACAAAAATCTGCTCAATGTAGGGCTGGGAGCTGCGGGCCACGCGGCCAATCGCACTGCCATAGCAGGGCGTGTCGCGCCAGCCCAGCACATCCAGGCCCTCTTCGCGCACGATGCGCTCCAGGATGCCTTCACATTGCAGACGGCTGTGTTTCTCCACGGGTAGAAAGACCATGCCCGCGGCGTAGGCTCCCGGCTCCGGCAGCCTGAAGCCGAGCTGGGCGCACTCGCGCGCAAAAAATGCGTGGGGAATCTGGATCAGAATGCCAGCGCCGTCGCCAGTCTCCGGGTCGCAGCCACAAGCGCCGCGATGGGTGAGGTTGATAAGAACCTCAATGCCCTTCAGAATGATGTCGTGGCTTTTTTCTCCACGAATGTTGGCCACAAAGCCAAAGCCACAAGCATCATGCTCATTGCGCGGGTGGTAGAGTCCCTGCGCCTCCGGTAGACCATAGCCGGTCTGCTGTTCAGTCATGGAAGAATTCCTCGACACTTCCTGGTGCCCCACTCTGGCGCCTCAATCAAAAAAATCCGCGGTCTGGAAAAATGAGAGGAAATCCCCGATGACTCCTTCAAAAAAGAAAAGAGCCGCGATGTGCGTCCACCGCGCCGGAGGCCTCTGGATTTTTCCGTGATGCCCTTATGTTAACAACTCTGCGCTGTCATGCGAGAGCACTTTTACCGCAGAGATACTTCGTTTGGATCGCTCCGGCCCCGTGGAAGCTGTAAAAGAGGGAAAATCCCGGCAGAGCCGGGAGCCTGGCTTATATGGATGCCGTATGCGAAACACCTGCATCCATTATCTGATGATGCGCGCCGGTTCTGCAACTACCAGACCAGTACGGCCCCGGCACTCAACAGGCCCGCACCCGCCGCCGTCAGCAGCAGGCGGTCGCCGCGGCGCAGGCGGCCATCGCACACCGCCTCGGCCCAGGCCGTGGGAATCGCCGCCGCCGAGGCGTTGCCATATCGATCCAGCACCGTCACCGTCCGCTCCGGCGGCATCTCCAGCAGTCGGCCTGCCTCGCGGATCATGCGCAGATTCGCCTGATGCGGAATCCACCACTGCACATCCTGCGGTGACAGCCGCGCCTGCTGTAAAGCCCGCCTGCCCGCTTCGGCCATCTGCATGACTCCCTGACGAAAAAGGCCCTTGCCATCGCGCAGCACCATCTGATGCCGCCCGGCAGCAACGGCTTCTGGCGTTAATGGTTCTCGCGCACCTCCGGCGGGGATGCCAATCGCATCGTAGTGCGCGCCGTCTGCGCCGAGATAAGCGCCCAATAGATGGGCCTCCGCGCTGGGCTGCACCACTGCCGCGCCCGCACCGTCGGCAAAGATGGTCGCCGTGTTGCGGTCGTGTGGATTGACGCGCCGGGAGAGAATGTTGGCCCCGATCACCAGCACGGCGCGCTGCGTTGCCTGTGCGTGGCTCGAGGCCAAAACTAATCCATACAAAAATCCTGAGCAGGCTCCGGCCAAATCAATCGCTCCGGCCTGCGCGAGTCCCAGCCGATGCGCCACCAGCGGTGCAGTCGGTGGCAGCAAATGATCGGGCGTGCTCGTGGCCAGCAATAAAAGGCCAATCTGCTCCGGCGCAATCGCGGCAGCCTGCAACGCGCGCGCGCCCGCCTCAACGGCCAAGTCGGAGGTGGCAACCGACGGCTCGGCGATGGGGCGAAAACCCACGCCGGTGCGCCGCTCGATCCAGCCCGGCTCCAAGCCGAGCCGCGCCTCCAACTCCGCATTGCGCGTGCCGGTTGGCGGAGCGAAGGCTCCCACCCCGGCGATTTTGACTTGAAGCAATTGCTTTTTTCCTCTCCGGCTGTTCGGTTTAGCCGCGCCGTTTGGCTAGGACTCTGGCCAATGCCAGGGACGCAGCACAGCGTCGATTTGATCGATGGCCCAGTGCGCCTCCTCGTCACGAATCACATACGGCGGCATAAAGTACAGCACATTTCCCAGGGGTCGCAGCAGCAGTCCGCGCTCCAAAAACGCCTGTGCCAGCGCAGGCCCCACGCGATCCAAATAGCCATCCGCCGCGCGCGTGGCGCGGTCGCGCACCAGCTCCAGCGCCAGAACTCCGCCGAGAATGCGCACCTGACCCACGCAGGAAATCTCTGCCAGCCGGGATTGGCGC
>DAHUZD010000310.1 GCA_027306745.1 Acidobacteriaceae bacterium | reverse complement strand
CCCGCTACCCTTTATTTTTTATTACTTTACAAACCTAACCATTTGTGCTGAACTAGATGTAGGCAGGGCGCAAGCATCGGGCGCACATTGCCAGGGCAACCTTTTTCGCTTGTTGGGGTCTAACGCAACAAGTGCATCTGTTCGGGGAGCCGCAGCAGGCAGGCGGTTCAAGCATCGCACGATGGTACCGATAAGGATGGTGTACGGCTATCTCCGCAGAATTGTTAGTCTCTTCAATTCCGCAAAACGCTGTGTGCGCGCTGCACACCCGGCTGTAGAAAGTTCACCGCACTTGGGTTGAAGCGCAAGAACTAGTTGTTGAATCTGGATTGTTCAGACATTTTTGCTGTCTTTGGGAGGTTGCGTTTGAGTGCGAATCCGGTAGTGCGTCCCCAAAACTCTGACCTGCACGAAACCGCTCCAGGACTGGCCGATGCGGTGCGCGTGGCCGTAACGAAGCCCTTTCCGCCTGCACATGCTCATGTTGTCGAGACATTGGAGCGCATTGCTGTGGAGCCAGCAGCAACGTACGCAAGCACGCAGCATGTCAGCCGGTGGTGCATGTCGCCCTTCAAGCGCCTGTTTGATCTGGCTTGTGTGATTCCGGCTTTGATTCTGCTTTCTCCCATCATGCTGGTGGTCGCCATTTTGGTTTGGTTGACTTCAGATGGCCCCATTCTTTTCCGCCAACAGCGCGTTGGGCTGCATCGCCGCACATTCACCATCTACAAATTCCGCACGATGAATCACAAGCTTTCCTGTGCAGGCCCCTGCGTGACCAAGTCCGGGGATTCCCGTTTGACGCCGCTCGGCAATGTTCTGCGCAAATACAAGCTCGATGAGTTTCCGCAGCTCCTGAATGTTCTGCGTGGGGATATGAGTCTGGTGGGGCCGCGCCCCAAGCTGCCACAGCATGAGCACTTGGACATGCAGTACCGGCCTGGAGTGACCGGTGCGGCTACGCTGGCCTTCGCCAATGAAGAAGATATGCTGCGCGACGTGCCCAACGACGTATTGGAAGACTTTCACGTCCAGGTAGTTTCGCCCATCAAGAAGCGTTTGGATCACGAGTATCAGGCGCGCGCCACCTTCGCCAGCGACTTCCGCATGTTGGTGGATACGGTGTTACAGCGCCACACCCAGATCGATCGTTCCGGCCACATCGCCAGTGTTCGCTCTGGCATGAATTTGCCCGCCGCGCACCAGCGGCACCATGAACCCACAGAGTATGTGCAGCAACACGGAGAATCCCTGGTGGCCAGTCTTGCCGCTGAGCAGGCTGGCGACTAAGCACAGCGTCCGGTGCTGGCTGCACGCGCATCAGGCGACTTTCGATCGATCTGCACTCTATATAATTTCCCGCAAGACACTCACGACATCACGCAGCCATCTGTTCTGACTCGTGTCGGTTCAATCCTCAATTTGCTTGCAGCCACGCCTCATGGGGTTCTTGGCCTCGTGGCCCAAGGCAGCACATTCCAGCCGTTGTTCACCTTTTTCAGAACGATCCAGCGCATCTGTCCGCACTTCGGCCCGCACCAATTCACCACATAGACCATGGCTAGCGTGTGTTCAAAGTTGAAATAGACGTTGCTGAAACCCACCAATCCCAGCGCGCCTTGGAACGGAGCCGCGAGCGTACTGGATTGCCGTGCCGAGGCGGAAAGAATTTTCGCCCGCAACGCCAAGACCTGGGTTTGATCCAACAAGCGGTAGGGTTGGTCTAGATGGAAATTGCTGTCCAGATGCACATGCTCGTACCGGTGCTGCGCATAATCCTGAAGGACAGGTGCGAAGGCCTGCCGCTGTTGTGGCGGAGGCGTGATGGCGGTGCGCGGATCCTCCAAGTCGCTGGCCACAACCAGCGTGGTGTCGGCAATCAGCCAGAGCGGATGATGTTGCAGCACCGTGTTGGGGAATAATTGCGGCGTCAGAAGGGAATATATGGCATAGGCGTCGTCAGCCCGTGCGGGCGACATGGGAACCACCGGCCAGGCATCTCCATTCGACAGAAAGATTTCCTGCCCGGCAGACCGTCCAAGGCCCCCGGCCAGCAGCAGCCCGCCTACCACCAGAAGCTGAATGCGTGTGGATCGCCGACTTTTTTGCATCGGAGAATCACTCTCCTCGAATCCATCCTAATCCTCGCGCACAATCTCCATATACCCCTGGGTACAGCTTGCGCGGATGGACAGATGTACTGCATGGATTATTGCCGGAATGTGTAACTTCCCCTGGTCAATTGCAGGTCGGCTGGAGGCTCGGCGGGTCCCCCATTGACCCAACAGCACGGAAGTGCAAATGGGCGAAGTTGGACTGGATTTTTGACGTCCGCGGAGAGGTTTTTGAAGGAATAGTTGGTAGCGCTAACGGGAATCGAACCCGTGTTTTAAGATTGAGAATCTCACGTCCTAACCCCTAGACGATAGCGCCACGATTCCATTTCTACTATATCATCGGCGTGCGCCGCGACAAGGCTCTTCAGCGCCATTTATGATGAAGCCGGTTATGCCTGACGAAGAGCAGCTTGCCGCCACACCTTCCCCCGCCGGACGGCTGCGCTGGATGGTCTGCGCCATGCTGTTTTTCGCCACCTCCAAAAATTATCTTGACCGCCAGGTGCTGGGCATACTGGCCGACACTCTGCAAAACCAATTCCACTGGACAGAGAGCCAGTATGGCTACATCGTCAGCTCCTTTCAGTTGGCGTATGCGCTGGGGTTGACCTTTGCCGGAGCGTGGATTGACCGTGTTGGCACGCGCGTTGGCTATGCGGTGATGGTGGCAGCGTGGAGCCTGGCCTCAGCCGCTCATGCGCTGGCGCACTCCATTCTGGGATTTGGCATCGCGCGCTTTTTTCTGGGCCTGGGCGAGTCGGGCAACTTTCCTGCCGCCATCAAAACCACGGCAGAGTGGTTTCCGCCGCAGGAGCGCTCCCTAGCCACGGGCATATTCAATGCAGGCGCCAACGTAGGCGCTATACTTGCGCCGCTCTGCGTGCCGTGGATTACGCTGCGTTACGGCTGGCGCACATGTTTTGTTGTTGTCGGCGGCCTGGGATTTGTTTGGCTGGCGTGGTGGCTGGCCTGCTATCAGCCGCCGGAGAAGCACCCAAAAATCACTCCGGCGGAGTTTCGCTGGATTCGCGCCGGCCAATCGGAGCAGGAAGAACGCATGCGGATT
>DAHUZD010000293.1 GCA_027306745.1 Acidobacteriaceae bacterium | reverse complement strand
AAAAAATCTGCCGGCCTGTGCTCACACCGATTGCGCCAGCGCTACGGGATGGGCTGCCGTGTTGCGCGCGCACGGCTTTACTCCGCAACAGGTCGAGTCGCGTATGCGCGAGCGGCTGGAGACGCTCCAGTTTATTGACTGGCGCTTCGGTTCCACCATTCGCATCTCGCGCAGCGAGGAAAAGCAGTATTACGAAAGCACGCTGCTGCCGCAGTTTGCACACAATAAAATTGCTGCGCCGTCACTGGCTAAAATCTCCGGACAGATTCATGAGATTCTCTTGCAGCAAAAAATCTCCGTCATGCTTGGAGACTGGCTGAAGAGTCTGCGCGCAGAAGGCGAAGTGCACATTGTGGACTCAGCCTACGCAAGCAACACGGGGGAACAGCCATGATGACAGCGGCCCGGCCCAAGTCCAGTTGGCGGCTGCGCAGGCACGCATTGGTGGCGGCCGCTGCTGCGCTCACCTTGGGCGTGGCCGTGTTTGCCGGGCTGTTCGCTTATCTCAACTCGGCGGCATTTTCCCGGCGAATGCGTCATGCGGTGATCGCCACGCTGGAACGGGCTACAGGCGGGCGCGTGGAGATTGGCAGCTTTCAATGGAGTCTGCGCCGCCTGCACGTTCAGGCAAACGATGTGACCATTCACGGGTTGGAGCCAGCCGGGCAGCGCCCCTACTTCCACGCCGATGCCATTGGCATCGATGCAACGCTGCTATCCATCTTTACGCCGCGCATTGGTCTGGACCGGCTGCAAATGGAGCGGCCTGTGCTGCACCTGATCGTGAATCCAGACGGCACCACGAATCAGCCCCAGCCCATCAGCAGCGGCACGCGGGAGCCGGTGGCGCATTCCCTGTTTGATCTCAGCGTTCATCAAACACGGATGGATGACGGAACGCTGTACATCAACGATCGCGCCGTGCCCTGGCAGATGAGTGCGGACAATGTGCAATTGCAGGTGCAGTATCTGGGCGGACGCAGGTATCGGGCCACGCTGGCCGTGCGCGATTGCACATTGCAGCCCAAGAATGCCCCACCTGCTCACTCGGTCTTCACTGCGCAGGTGGATGTAACGCCAAAATCCGCGGATGTAATGCAGATGGAGTGGGACACGGCCACAACCCGGTTAACCGCGCAGGGACATCTGGAAGACTTTGCGCATCCCGCGTGGAGCGCGGATGTGCACGGCATGGTGGACCTGCATGAAGCTGGCGTGTTGACGGGTTACACCCCATTGCAGGCTGGGTTGGCCGCCGTGCACCTGCATGCAGAAAAGCACGCTGGCGGGCAATTTGTCGTGGATGGAAACATCTCCGCACAGCAGGGCGGCTTCTCTGCGCCGTGGCTGCAATTGGAGCATGTGGCTCTGCGTACGCATTTGCACATCGACAACACGGTGATTTCTCTTTCGCAATTTACGTCGGATTTGAATGAGCAAGGGCACGTCAATGGTCGGCTGGATTTGACGCACTGGCGCACGGAAGCTCCGCCTGCCATGGCTCCGGCTCCGCGTGTGCGCCGCTGGTTCTCGCTGCGAAAGCCGCAGCCAACGCGGCCCAAGCCACAACCGTTGCAAGCCGTCATGCAGGCCACGCTTGACGATCTCTCCACGCGGCTGGTGATGCGGGCCGTCACGCCGCGACGTTTTTGGGATATTGGATTTGTTTCTCGCGCGAATGGCCCGGTGCGCGCCACCTGGCATGGGCCGGGCGATGCGCTGGATGTGCACGGCGACCTGCTCTTTACACCGGAGCGCGATCTGCATCCCGGTGAGACGCCTGTTCACGGCACCGTGCGGGCAGATTATCTGGGCGATACCTGGCGGCTTGTTTACCAGCAAGTGGATTTCTACACGCCGGGTACGGAGGTGCACACTTCGGGCACGATGACGCTGCTGCAAAACGATCCGCACAGCTCCATGCAGGGCAATGTGAGCTTCGGCAATCTGCGTGAGTTTGACCGGCTGATTTATGTTGTGGCCGATACATACCCAAATTCTTCGCTGGCCGTGATTCGCGGCCCATCCTTCGCCAACCACTCCATCGTTCCGGTGCAGTTGGAAGATAAAGGATATTTCCACGGACGGTTTACCGGCTCCATGATGGACCCCATCATCGACGGACATGTGGATTTGCAGCGTTTTCTGCTGCACGGCAATGGCTTTGGCGCCTGGCCATCGCCTGCGGCCAAGCCTGCGCCGCCGCTGGCGTGGGATGCCCTGCATGCCGATGTGCACTGCACCTATCCTGAAGTGGATTTGCACCATGTGGTGGCTGCGCAGGAAAGCGCGCGGCTCACAGCGGATGTGCAGCTACGTCCCACACCGCTGGGGCATGATTACTACGCGGTGGATGCGCACAGCGGTCTGCGCGCGCAGGTGCAGTGGAACAACGCCTCTGTGGATGCGCTTGCGGCCACGCTGCAAACCAGCCACATCGCTGGCGGAACGCTGTCTGCGTCGGCACAGGTGCAGGGCACGATGGAAAATCTTTATGGTGTTGGCAATCTCTCACTGCAAAACGTAAGGATCGAAGGTCAGACATTTGCCAGCGTGGAGTCGCCGCTGAATTTTTCTGGCCGCTGGATCGAGGCCGGAGCCTTGCAACTGCGCACAGCCGACGGCTGGGTCCGTGGCAACTTTGCCTACAACACACAGACGCAAGCTCTGCGTGGCGGGCTGCGCGGGCAGGGGTTGGATCTGCAAAAAGTTGCGGCTTTGCAAAACAGCAGTACGAATGTAACCGGCATCGCAGATGCGCAGGTGCAAGTGGGCGGGTCACTGAACGCGCCGGAAATATCGGGAACCGCGCAGAGCAACAATCTTGCGTGGAATGGCCAGAGCTTTGGCCAGACGCGCATCGCGGCCACTTTGCAGAACCATACACTGCAAGGTCGGGCCAGTGCGCAAGCAGGCCCAACCGTTTTGGGGGCAGAAGGCAGCATCGATTTGGAGCCGGGCTTGCCAGCGCATCTGCAACTGAGCTGCACAGGCTGCAATGTAACGCCAGCCTTGCAAAGCGTGTCCAGCCTGCGCAACGCCACGGTCACGGCCAGCGGTACGTTGCGCGTGGAGGGTCCATTGCGGCAACCGCGCCATGTGCAGGCCGCAGCCGAGCTTTCGCAATTGTCCATCGCCACACATGCGATGACGCTGGTGGCGGTGCAGCCCGTGCATCTCTCGCTGCAAGACGGCGTCGTGCAATTGCAGCCAGCCCGCTTGCAGGGCACCGATTCCGATGTGACGGTGCGTGGAAGCGCAGGGTTGCTGGACGGCTAGAGCCTCAGCGCACGAGCGGATGGCCACATCAACGCTGCCATCGCAGGCACATTCGACACAGGGCTGAATGCAACTGGCGATGTGAGCTTTTCTGTCCGCGCGTATGGAACCGTGCCACACCCGCTTTTTTCAGGCTCGGTGCGGGTTGTCAATCTCAATGCGCATTTGACGAACCTGACCAACGGTCTGAGCGCGGTGAACGGAACGCTAGCTTTCGATCAGGACCGTCTGGTGATTCAGCAACTCAGCGGCTACACCGGCGGAGGAAAAATTGATCTGACCGGCTTCGCCTCCTTGCACAATGGACTGGCGCTGGACGTGGTCGCCAGCGCGCAGAATGCGCGCATCCGCTATCCGCAGGGCATCACTTCCACCGCGAATGTCCGCCTGCACCTGAATGGTTCCCCTGATGCACTGTTGTTGCGCGGCAACATTTTGCTGACGCGCTTTGCCGTCAGTCAGGACGTGGACTTGTCCACACTGGTGGCCAGCGCACAATCCATGAATGCGCCGATCGATCCATCCTCGTGGATGAACCATGTGCGGCTGGACATTCACCTGACCTCGACGCCCGAACTTGGATTTCAGAATTCCTTCGCATCGCTGGCGGGCGATATTGATCTGCACATTCGCGGTACGCTGGCCAATCCTTCCGTACTGGGTCGCATTGACATCACACAGGGCAAGGCTACCTTTGCCGGAACGCAATATGAGTTGCAGCGCGGCGACATCCTCTTCGCCAATCCGGTGACGATTGAGCCGGAGATGAACCTGCAAGCTACTGCGCGCGTGCGCGACTATGACATCATCATCAACCTGACCGGCTCCGCGGAGAAGATGCAGATCAACTATCGCTCTGAGCCACCGCTGTCCCAGGCCGACGTGCTGGCGCTGTTGACTCTGGGCCGCACGAATGAAGAGGCCGCTCTGTACGGCGAGCAACAACAAGCGGGCGCGGACACCACGGAAGAATCCCTGCTGGGGGGGGCCTTGAATACGGCTGTGAGTGGCAGCGTATCGCGGCTCTTCGGCGCGGCCAGTGTGCGCGTCGATCCCAACTTCGCCGGCGTACTGGGCCAATCGACCGCGCGCGTTACGGTGGAGCAGCAGGTGGGCCGCAAGATCACGCTGGTCTTTGCCACCAACGTGAACACGACGGCGCAACAGCTTTTGCAGGCTGAGTATGACATCACGCGCAACCTTTCCATCATCGCCGTGCGTGACGAAGCCGATGTCTTCAGCCTCTACTTTCAAATTCGCGGCAAGCATCGTTAATTTTGCGGTACCATGGCTGCGATATGCGCAGACGACATACGCAGCCGGCCATGCCATGTACCCTCCACTGGAGCCTGTGCGCGTTGGCAGCGTGCTGCCTGCTGTTGGCCGCAGCCGCCCCCGCGCGCGCCAAGGCCAGGCATGATCCGGCGGCGGAGATTCAGGCCCGGCTGAATAATGAATTTCGCAAGAAGAAATTCCAAGGCATCCAGGCCAGCGTGGAAGATGGCGTGGTGACGCTGACGGGTACGGTGAAGCTGTTCGCCGATGAGGCGAATGCCATTAAAGTTGCGCAGCATATCGATGGTGTCCGTGCCGTGCGCAACAATATTGCAGTTTCTGGCCCGGAGATACCCGATGCGCAATTGCAGCAAAAGCTTCTGCTGAAAATCCAAATCGACAACGCTGGCTTTGGCAATGTTTTTGATGCCATTGGCGTCGAGGTGCGCAACGGGGTTGTTTTGCTCGGCGGACACACGATGGATCCAGCCTCGGCGGATTCGGCCTATTCCATTGCGGAGTATATGCCCGGCGTCAAAGCCGTCATCAATAAAATCCAGGTCGATCCGCTCTCGCCGATGGATGACCGGGTACGC
>DAHUZD010000132.1 GCA_027306745.1 Acidobacteriaceae bacterium | reverse complement strand
GTTTGAACCGGGCGCTGACGGACGACTCAGGCTTTCTGCAACAAGACTCGGCACGCTCCGTTTCCAACTCGGGCAATATCTGGGCCGCGTGGGCATGGATCAGCCTGGCGCTGCTGGTTGTGCTCTGCGCGGCCGCCTTGGCCACACCGCGCCGATAAAAAATCACACGGAAACTTCCTGATATTTTTATTGCCATGATTTTTCATTCGTGTTTTTACTCAAATTCAATAGGAATTCATTTTGCGGGCGCATAATGGAAGGGGTTCGAGTTGGCGGTTTCCAGATGAATTTTCTGAGAACGCCGTCGCAAGAGGTGCAGGCATCGGCATGGTGAGACAATCCGCAGCGCATACAGTTTTTCTTGCGTTCCGCGTCTGCGGCGCTGTTGCGAGTCTGGGCTGCCTGCTCACAGGTCTTGCAGCTTCAACCTGCGCGCAAACAAAAAATTCATCTGCAAACCCTCCGGCTGCAAATCCGCAGCACATTACGTTGGCTGAGGCCGAGGCGCGCGCGAAAAAAGTTGAACCCATCTGGCTGGCGCAACAAACCGCACGCGGCACCGCCATCTACAATCGCCGCGCAGCTTTGGCCACACTGTTGCCGCAGGCAACCTTCCACGGAGAGGCGCTCTACACGCAGCCGAATGGCATCCCCGACTCTGGCCCGCTGCCGGGCACAACCGGGCCGGTCTTTATCGCCAACAACAGCGTGCGCGAGTACGTCAGCCAGGGCCTGGTGACGGATACTCTGAGCTTGGCTGGCGTAGCCCGTTACCGGCAATCCAGCGCGCAGGCGGCGCAGGCCAAGGCCGAGGCGGAGATCGCGCAGCGCGGTCTTCATGCCACCGTCACGCTGGCGTATTATTCGGAGCTGGCCGCTGAACACAAGTTGACCGCCGCACAGCAGGCCGAACAAGAGGCCGAGCGATTTGTCGAGTTGACACGCAAGCTGGAGGCCGGACGCGAAGTGGCGCACGCCGACGTCTTGAAGGCGGAGTTGCAGCAGGAGCAACGCCAGCGGGACTTGGCCGATGCGCAACAGTCGCTGCTCTCTGCGCGGGAATCGCTGGGCGTTCTGCTCTTCGCCGATCCATCCACCGCGTACACTCTGGACGACACACTGGATGCGCAGAGCGCCATCCCGACCGAGGCGCAGGTGCACGCGCTGGCCGCACAGAATAACCCTGAGGTGCGCAGCGCACTGGCTGCTTTGCATGCCGCGCAACAGGATACGCGCGCCGCATGGGCGGAGTATCTGCCATCCTTCACGCTCAGCTACAACTACGGAATTGACGCACCGGATTTTGCGGCGAATGGCCCGGGCGGACGGCAGTATCTGGGTTATTCCATCGGCGCAGGCATTGATCTGCCGCTGTGGAACTGGTGCCGCACACAGGACAAGGTGGAGCAAAGCAAGCTGCACGAGCACGAGGCGCAAGCGGCGCTGGACTATGCGCAGAGACAATCCATCGCTGTACTGGATGCAAGCTATGGTGAGTTGAAGACGGCATCGGCTGCGCTCACCTCGCTGGAGACGAGCGTGAAGCAAGCGCAACAAAGCCTGCGTCTGACCACGGAGCGCTATCAAGCCGGCGAGGCCAGCGTGCTGGAAGTCGTCGATGCACAAAACACCAATCTGACTGCGGAGTCTGCCGTTGCGGATGGTGCGGTGCGGTTCCACGTGGCCCGCGCCAATTTGGAACGTTGGACGGGACCCCTGCCATGAAGACAGCCTGCGCACACTTCTTGCCCAGTACGATGAAGACAAGGGATCACAAACCGATGCCGCATCTAGGTCGCGCTTTGCGCCATGGAAAGCTCTATGCCCTGTGGGCCGGTGCTGGCTGGCTGGCGATTTGTGCCGGTTGCAGCCGGGCCGCCAAGGACGCACCGCCGGTTGTCACTGTGCAAGCAGCGTTGGCTCGCCACGCTGCCATCACGGTGACCGTGACAGGCGAGGCGGTGCTGGAGCCGTTGCA
>DAHUZD010000276.1 GCA_027306745.1 Acidobacteriaceae bacterium | reverse complement strand
AGACAAACGGCCTGTGGGCGCTACCATAATCACATGGGCACGAGAAGCAAGCGGACGGGGAACCGAGCTCCGGCAGCGGCGCTGGCGCTGGAGCGCAGGCTGTTTACGCCGGGCGCGCGCGTCTGCGTAGCCGTCTCTGGTGGCGCGGATTCGACGGCGCTTCTGTGCGCGCTGGCCGAAGCGCGTGCGGAGATGGGCCTGGTGCTCAGTGTGCTGCATGTACACCACGGCATTCGAGGCGCAGAGGCCGATGTAGACGCAAATTTTGTGCAGGAACTGGCCGCGCGCCTGGAGGCACCTTGCACTGTGGTGCGTGTGGAGGCTCCTGTACATGCACAGCGGAAAAAAATCTCTTTGGAGACGGCGGCCCGTGCGCTGCGGTATGCGGAGTTTGCGCGCGTCTTGCGCGCTGGACATGTGGACGTTGTGGCCACGGCGCACACGCGGGATGATCAGGCCGAGACCGTGTTGATGAAGCTGTTGCGTGGTGCGTGGACGGAAGGGCTGGGTGGGATTCATCCCACGCTGGTGCTGGAGGATGGGGGGCCGGTTGTTCGTCCAATGCTGGCGGTGCGCCGCGCGGAGGTTGAGGCGTACCTGCGCGCGCGCGGACAGGCTTGGCGCGAGGACTTGAGCAACAGCGACCCGGCGCACACGCGCAACCGCGTACGGCAGGAGTTGTTGCCTGTGCTGCGGCAGTACAACCCGGTGGTGGAAGAACAATTGGCGCGGATGGCCGCGCTGGCCCGCGATGAGGAAGCGTATTGGCAGGCCGAAGTGGCGCGGTTGGCGCCCATGCTGTTGTTGCCGGGCCGGCCCGTGCGCGGCGGTGGACGCAGTGTGGCCACACACCCTGATGCAGCGGCGCTGGGGCTGGATGTGCAGCGAATGCTGGCTTTGTCCCGCGCCATGCGGCGCAGATTACTGCGTGCCGCAGCCGAACGGCTGGGGGCAACGCTGGACTTTCAACACACGGAATCGCTGCAGGCCCTGTTGGAAGGCGGCCACGAAGCCACCGGGCGCAGGGAGCAGATCACCGCAGAATTATTTGCCAGCCGCAGTGCACGCGAGCTGCAATTGGAGCGCGTGGCGGCACGGAGTTCTGGAACAGAGCGCGGGCTGGAGGCTGCGCCCGAATACATGCTGCCAGTGCCGGGCCGGGTGGAGGCTGCGGCCTTTGGCCTGGTTTGCACGGCCACGGTGCTGGATGCAGAAACGGGCGCGTTGCCAGCGGCAGAAGTGCGTTGCTGGAGGCCCGGCGACCGCGTCACGTTGAAACATACGCGTGGGCCGAAGAAGGTGAAAGAGGTGCTGGAGCGGATGCGCGTGCCGGGAGAAGAGCGTGCACGGTGGCCCGTGGTGGAGTGGCAGGGCAGGATCGTCTGGATGAGGGGGGTACAGGTGGACGGCGGCTATTTGGAGCAGCCCCGGCTCGAAGTCAAGGCGGAAAACCTTGAGCCTGCCCGTTCTGAAACCCTGCCACAGGTAACTGCAAAATTGGGGCAAAGGTAACCCAGGCTCATACGACCAGCCTTGCATTTTTCCACGCATATCGGGCAAGGGGAGTAGAATCATAAGCACTTGGAACTGTGCAGAGGTGGCGGGAAGCGGGGCAGATATTTCCCCTCCGGCGCGACTTTTTGCCAGCCAACAGCATCTTTACATTAGAGTAGGGACGCGCGCAGGGTGGATCCGCAGCCGACGCAGCTTGGCGCGGAAGAAATGAGGAGTGCGTGAATTCAAAGGTGAAACAGGCGTTGTTCTGGGTTCTGATCGGTACCTGCCTGATTGTGCTCTATCAGGTGGTGCAACATGGGGCTGGCATCGGCCATGACCAGGAGGTTCCTTTCTCCAAGTTCATGAGCGACGCCCAGCAAGGCCAGATCGCAGACGTCACCGTCATCAATGATGAGGTGCGCGGGCACTACCGCGCCGACAAGGCTGGCTTCCACACCGTGGTTCCCGCCAACTATCCTGACATGTACCGCGTGCTGGAAGACCACCAGGTCAGCGTGACCGTGAAGGACACGCAGGGCAGCACATGGTTCAATATCTTCCTGCAGATTTTGCCCTTCCTGCTGCTGGGCGCGCTCTGGTACTTCCTGCTGCGCCAGATGCAGAGCGGCGGCAACAAGGCGATGTCCTTTGGTAAGAGCCGCGCACGATTGCTTTCCATGCAGCAGAAGAAGATCACCTTCAAGGATGTGGCCGGCGTTGAAGAGGCCAAGGAAGAACTGAAGGAGATCATCGAGTTCCTGCGCGAGGCGCAGAAGTTTCAAAAACTGGGCGGGCGCATTCCCAAGGGCGTGCTGCTGGTTGGTCCTCCGGGAACCGGCAAGACGTTGCTGGCGCGCGCAGTGGCTGGCGAGGCCAATGTGCCGTTCTTTTCCATCTCTGGCTCTGACTTTGTGGAGATGTTTGTGGGCGTTGGCGCCAGCCGCGTGCGCGACCTGTTCGAGCAGGGCAAAAAGAATGCGCCGTGCATCATCTTCATTGACGAAATTGATGCAGTGGGACGCCATCGTGGAGCCGGCTTGGGCGGCGGACACGATGAGCGCGAGCAGACGCTGAACCAGTTGCTGGTCGAAATGGATGGATTCGAATCCAACGACGGCGTGATTTTAATTGCGGCGACCAACCGCCCCGACGTGCTCGATCCAGCGCTGCTACGCCCCGGACGCTTTGATCGGCGTGTTGTGGTGGGCCGTCCTGATGTGCGCGGACGCGAAGAAGTATTGCGCGTCCACGCGAAAAAGGTTCCCTTGGCTGAGGATGTGGATTTGCGCGTACTGGCGCGCGGCACCCCGGGCTTTGCTGGAGCCGACCTGGCCAATATGGTGAATGAAGCTGCGCTGAACGCAGCGCGTGCCAATCGCAAATCTGTCATCATGCGGGACTTTGAAACCGCCAAGGACAAGGTGCTTATGGGCGCTGAGCGCAAGTCCATGCTGCTGACCGATGAGGAGAAAAAGGTCACGGCGTATCACGAAGCCGGGCACGCCGTTGTGGCAGCTTTGCGCGACCACGCTGATCCGCTGCATAAAGTCACGATCATTCCGCGCGGCATGGCGCTGGGCTTGACCATGCAGTTGCCGGAAGATGACAAGCACACCGTGACAGAGCAGTACCTGGAAACGCAGCTTGCCATTCTGATGGGTGGACGCTGCGCTGAGGAGATTTACCTGGGCCGCATCACCACCGGCGCGGGCAACGATATTGAACGTGCAACGGAGCTGGCCCGCAAGATGGTCTGCGAGTATGGCATGAGCCGGTTGGGGCCGCTGACCTTTGGCAAAAAAGAGGAACAAATCTTTTTGGGTCGGGAAATTTCCCAGCACCGTGACTTCAGCGAAGAGACGGCGCGCCAGATCGATAGTGAGGTGCGCACGCTGGTGGACAATGGCTACCAGGCAGCCCACAAGCTGCTGGAAGATAACGCGCCGCTGATGCATCGCATGGCTGCGGCGTTGCTGGAGCGGGAAACGCTGGATGCGGCGGAGATTCGACTGCTGATCGAAGGCAAGGAATTGCCGCCGATGGCTTTGCCGAACGATGGCTCTGGCGGCGAACTGCAACAGGTGCTAAAGCCCGATGCGGGTCGCGCACCTGGCTTTGTCGGCGAGCAACCCTCCACTGCATAGCTTGTTGCAGAAATGAAAAAAAGGCAGCCGAAGCCGGCTGCCTTTTTCTTGCCCGCGTCGAGCGCACGCCGGTGCGCCGCTCCGTACAATGGAGATGGATTGCAATCATGCTGCGAACTGTCTGCGGAACTCTCGGCGCGTTCTTGCTTTGTCTCTCCGGCTGCGGCTATCACGTCGCGGGAACATCCGCACATCTGCCGCCCGGCGTGAGCACCATTGCCGTGCCGGTTTTCCAGACAAAAGTAGAGAACTATCATACGGAAGTAGCGTTGACGCAGGCCGTGGTGCGTGAACTTGCCGATCGCACGCGTAACCGCATTCTGCTGACAGACAAGCCGGGAGCTGGCGATGCCACACTGCGCGGCACGGTGCTCAGCGAAGTCTACACGCCGCTGACGTACAATCCGCAGACGGGGCAATCGTCGAGCTATTTAATTGCCGTTACAGCCAGCGTGACGCTGACGGACCGGAATGGCCGGGTTCTGTATCGAAATTCAAATTACGTTTTCCGCCAGCAGTACCAATCCACTGCGGACCTGACCAGTTTTATTCAGGAGGATTCTCCAGCCGTGCAGCGGCTGGCGCGTCAGTTTGCGCAGACACTGGTCAGCGATATTCTGGATTCGTTTTGATGGAGACGCGGATGCAGGGCGCAGCAACACAACAAGCGCAGTTAGGCGGCAGCTTCGCCGCAGCGCGGCGTCTGCTGGCGGAGGTGCGCACGGATGCGCGCAGGCCGGGATATGTTCTGGCGGGCGACGCGACCTATTTTCAACAGCAGTGCCGCTCGGGGCTACTGGATGCCTTGACCGATCCTGGGATGCGTGAGTTTTGCGTTTCGGAGTTCACGCTGGGTGAGTACAGCATTTTTGACGCACTGGACCGGGCCAGCACCCCCTCACTAATGGCTCCCTTTCAGCTTGTCTTCGTGCGCAACATGCGCGTGCTCTACCAACGCGGCGCGAAGAAAGAGGAGTTTGCGGCCATCGAGGCCTATCTGCGCGCGCCCAATCCTCAAGCACTGTTGGTTTTTGTTGCGGATCATTTGCATATTCCCGTTGACGCGCGGCGCATGGAAATGCAGGATAAGGAACAGTACGAAAAAATCCGCGAGACGCTGGGCGAACGATGCGGACTGGTGGAACTGGCCGAGGCCGCAGAGGCAGACGCCATGCGCTGGCTGTTGGATGCGGCGGCGCAGGCAGGAGTGCGGTGCGAGACCGACGCGGCGCGCGAGTTGACCGATGCACTGCACGGCGATTTGATGGCCATGTCGAGCGAGTTGGAAAAATTGTTGCTTTACGTGAGCGGGCGAGATCGCATCACGCTGGAAGATGTGGAGGCGATGGTTTCAACAGCGCGGCAACGCTCACTGTATGAGTTGACGGACGCCATCTCCGCGCATGACAAGCCGCGTGCGCTGGCACTGCTGCACGGTTTACTGAATGCAAGCGATGGCGGCGAGGACGCAGCGATTGGACATCTCTATATGTTGGCGCGCACCTTTCGCCAGATGTTGGTGGTGCTCGAAAAAAATGTCCGCGATTCGCGCGCGATTTGGCAGGCATTGTGGCCGGGCTTTCGCGTGGCCCCCTTTGTCGTCGATGACTTAATCCGTCAGGCGCGACG
>DAHUZD010000272.1 GCA_027306745.1 Acidobacteriaceae bacterium | reverse complement strand
CGCATTGCTTCAACAGCGCGTCCATGAACAGTTTGCGGTCTCCATCGGTCAGGAACTTCTCGATCTCCGGCTTGCCAGACGCATCCTTTGGCGAGGCTTGGTTGTAGGCCACTGGAATCCATTGACTGATGGCCAAGTTGGATCGTCCAGTGCGCATGGCCGGGTCCCCGGAGACAATGCCGTTGAAGGCGGTTGGATAGCGCTGTGACAGGATCATGCCTTCGCGCCCGCCGGTGGAGCAGCCAATGAAATAAGCGTAGGCGGCGGGTTTAGCGTAATACGTGGCCAGTATCTGCTTGGAGACTCCGGCGACCTCGGCATTGGCCATGTAGGCGAAATCCAAGTAGGCCTGTTGGTCGCGCATAAAGGAGAAGTCAAATCCGCCCGTCTTCGCTTTGTGCCCCGTGTCCGTGCTGGCAACGGCAAAGCCACGCGACAGAGCGGGCGCCTCGCCGGAGTAATTCTCTCCAGCCGGATAAGCAACCACTCCGTTGCCGCCGCCGCCGCCCTGCATCATGAAGTCGCCATTCCACGCGGATTTGTCTGGCAACGCGATAGAGAATCCGATTCCAAACTCCTGCCCGTCAACTCCGCGCCTGCGATGGATCACTCCATCCACCCGGCAATGTTCAGGCAGGGGGCCAATGGCAGGAGCGCCGGGGTAGGGAGGCGGGACGATGAGGCCTTGCTGGATCAGCGTAGCCTGGGTGATTTCCGTTCCATCAATCTTGAGGCTGGCCAGCGCTGCGCACGGCGCAGCCGGTTTTGATTGAGCCGCCAACGGAGCGCAGCAGACCGCTGCCAGCAGAAGCGAAAACTTGCGATGCATCATCATCAACCCTCTTTCTTGAGAAATGTATCTGTTCGTTTGCTGAGCGCAGCCAGGATGCTCATCAAGCCGGGCGTCGCAATACATCACCGGATAGTTGACCGGATTTCCTTGCCTTCATAGTGGATTTCAGCGTTCGGTGTACCGGTGACAGCCCCGCCAATGCCGTGTCCTGCTGCAACCAGAACGACACGGAACGTACGCTGCTTGACCATGCCGGGAAACGAGCCTTGCCGATTACCGAGGATAAGCGTTGAAGTGTGATCATCCCAGCGCATGGGGATGATGGAATGCTGGCCTGTTTCGTACTGGTAGCCATCATCTGCGTCTTCATACAGGTCGAATGTGCCTTCTGCGCCGCGGTAGATGCGAAGCTCGATCGGTCCGGCGGGGTCCTCGTCTGCATATTCGATTTGGGGTCCCATGGGCAGAATCGAACCCGCGCGCACGTAGAGTGGGATGCGTTCGATAGGTGCCTTGGCCTCCATCTCCTGCTGGCCGTTGAATGCTTGGCCCGTCCAAAAGTCATACCACGCTGTTGCGGCGGGCAGATAAACACTGCGATGGTTCACATTCGCATGCAGCACAGGACTGACAAGAATGGATGGGCCAAACATGAACTCATCGCCCAGATTCCAGGTCTTCGGATCCGTGCGCCAGTCCATGACGAGCGGACGCTGAATCGTGTAATCGTTAGAGGTGACCCTCCAGGCCAGCGAGTAGATGTAAGGCATCAGCCGGTAGCGGAGACGGTCATAGTTCACCAGGATCGGCTCGACTGGGCCGTAGCTCCAGATCTCATTTTGCGGACGATGGCCATGTGTGCGGAAGATCGGACAGAACGTGCCATATTCAAACCAGCGCGCATACAGTTCCTGGTAAGCAGGATTGGCGAGAGGGTTGCCTTGCGGGGGCCAGTAACCGCCAATGTCGGTGGTCCAGTAGGGGTACCCAGAGAGTGCGAAGTTCAGCCCGGCGGGAATCTGATGGCGCAGGCCCCAGTAAGTGCCATAGACGTCCCCTGACCAGACCGCTGCGCCGACGCGTTGCTGACCCAGAAAGGCGGAGCGGGTCAGCAGAAAGACACGCTTGTCAGGGTTCTGCTTTTTCCAGTGATCCTGCACCCCGAGCGTGTGCAGGAAGGGAAAGACATTTGTATACTCGGCTCCATTGCCGATCGAGATTTGGCGGGTGCTGAGAATGGCATCACCCATGTGCGGCCAGTATTCTTCCGGCTCGGCGCTATCCAGCCAAAAGGCATCCCATCCCTGTGCGAGAAGCTGGCCGGTAAGATGCTGCCAGTAAATATCGCGCGCTTCAGGGTTGCTGGCGTCGTAGACGTGGGCCTTGGGAACAAGAAGATGTTTCGCATCGAGGATTTTATAGGTATCCGAAGCAGGGTCGAGCAAGCCCCAGACTGAGATCATGGCGTGCACGTTCTCTTGATGCAGGGTCTTCAAGTCCCGTGCCACATCGTGATAGTTCGCATTGAAAATGGGGTCGCCTTCAGTCTTCCACCAGAACCAGTCCTGCACCATGGCATCAAGCGGAATATGCTGTTCCCGGTATCGTTGCGCAATTGCCATGATCTCGTCCAGCGAAACATAGCGATCTTTTGATTGGAAGAAACCGTAGGCCCACTTGGGCAGCATGGGCGTGTGTCCAGTCAGAGTGCGGTACTCATGCAGAACGCCGTCGATCTCTTGGCCGTACAAGAAGTAATAATCGATCGACTTTCCGGCCATGGAGGTCAACTTCATCTCCAGCGGGAAGCGATTGTCAAAGTAGCTGTGCGCAGCCGTATTCCACATCAGGCCGTAGCCCTTGCTGGAGATCAGCAGTGGGATGGCAATGTCAGTGTTGTCTTGTCCAAGTTCGACTGTCGCTCCCCGATAGTTGAACATTCCGCTTTGATGCTGCCCAAGACCGTAGAGAGCTTCTTCCATCGATGGAGAAAATCGGTCCGCAATGTGGTAAGTGGTTTCGCCATTGACCTCGACCGGCTCATAGGTGCGCGGCACGCTATCGCCTTCTCGAAGCAGAGATTCTCCGCGGATTGTCTGAAATGTAAGGTTGCCGCGCAGAAGATTCACCTCGACCTGCAGCCGCGCGGTCTTCAGAATGGCTGCTTTTGCGTCTTGTGTGTAGACAAACGGTGCTCCGGGGCAGGATGTCTGTGCATCCAGCATCCATGGACGCGGAGCCGTTGGCATTGAAGGTTCAAGCGTTGCGACAACGTGGATCACCGAGTCAGTACATGCGGTGATCGTAAGCACCTCTTGGCCCGATGTTACGTGGATGCCGTGGCTGGTTTGCTCGGCATGAACAGGTGGAGGACCCGGTGCCTGCTGGCCGGGCATTTGTGCCCCGGCCAGGGGCGGAGTGAGCGCCAGAAGGATCAGGATGGGCATGGTAGCCCATGAACGGCTGTACGAACGGATCGCGTTGGCATTCCAATGCATCTTCAACTCGCTTTCTGTTCTCCGGCCTCTGGCGGCTGGTTCATATCTGCGCGTTATCGGCAGCCTGCTGTAAAGCAAAGATTCTTGCTGAAAAATGGCATCACGTGGTTCTGGAATCGATCTGCGACCGCACTGGTGTGCGTGCCGGAATAGACTTCAAAGCCATTGGCGATGCCATAGTTGTCAAGAATGTTGTGCAGCTTGATGGTGTCAAAGCGCAGGCCATCCTGGTCGCCAACATCGATGGAGATCGCGCGATACCGCTTGAGGTTTCCAATGTACTGGTCCACAAAGGCCAGCGGTGCATTGGCCGTAAATTTCGCCACGATCTCTGGCTGCGGGACGCCATCTTTGGTGGGCAGGTCAAAGTAGAGCGGAGGATTCTTTGGGTCGGGTGCCCAAGCCGCTGCGGTTGCGAATTGTGCTGCGCCAAAACCGGGCGAATCCGCGGCCAGTTCTGCCGGCGATTTGGCCGTCGCCACCTTCTTCTCATTAGCGATCGCTATTTCTTTCGCCCGATCTGCCGGGGCAAATCCTCTGCTCCCCATCGGGGACAGACAGCAGGGACTCATAATGTAGAGCGCGCCGAAAACATCAGGATGCTTCATGCCGATGCGGGTGGCGCCGTAGCCGCCCATGGAGTGGCCGACGAGTCCGCGACTGGTGCGATTCGGAATGGTGCGGTAATGCGCATCGATGTACGTCACGACGTCGCTGGCAATGTAATCCTCAAAGTCGCCCGTCGTTACAGAGCTGGAGTACATTGAGCCGGTGTAGATCGTTTTGGAATCGGGCAGAACCACGATCATTTCGCGCCCGCCTTTTGCAAAAGCGCCTTCAATCGTCTGGGGAACGTGGATCTCGTGCGTCCACTGTTCTGCTCCGATCGAGTAGCCGTGCAGCGCATAAACGACCGGATACCGTCGATGCTTGTCTTTGCCATAGCTGGGCGGCAGAAAGACCAGTACGTCGCGGTCAACGGCATCGCCCTCCAGATTTCCTTCCAGATGAGCGCCGTGGATCTTGATGTGTTCGACGGTGACGGGTTTTGCCCCCGTAACCACGGGAGGAACAATGGTTTGCACCTGCGCTGCCATCCAGGGGCACGGCGCAATCATGGCCAGGGCGGCTGCGCCGGTCAGGAACTTTTGCATCATCTTCATTGAAAGTCTCCTTGAAAAATTTGGACTACTGTATTGCGTAGGAATAAATGTTCACGCTGAAAGGGCGCACAGTGATCGTGCCGGGCAAAGGCCCAAGCGGCAAATCATCGGCCTGAACTTCCGGCTTCTTATCCACTGAAACCGTTGCGTCGATCGAATGCGGTGCCATGCGGTAAAGATGTCCAGAACTGGCTAGTTGGGTGCCTTCGATGGTGAGTTGCAGCGTCTGTTCAGAGTCAGACGGATTGAGCACCGCGATGGTGAGCGTTTTGCGGTCTTGGCTGAGGGCGGCGCTCACGTCAAGCGGATACGTGTCGCTGCCCGGGTTCACCGCGGGCTGGTCGCCGCCAGCCGGGAAGACCGGTTTCGGCTGCGGTGAGTTTCCGCTGACTTCAACGGGGATCGTGCCGAAGTGGTTGCTGTACATCTTGAAGAGCATGCCCGTGGGGTTGAGCACGGCTTCTGTGCGGTTCTCACTCATCATAGAGGTGGCAAAGGTGAAGGCCCCCATTTGGAAGACATCGGAGTGGCGGAACATTTCATGAAAAGCCCACGCGTAGGCAGGCACAACTTTGTAGGAGTCCCGCCCTGCGCCGAAGTAGGCCCACTCATCGATGGCAATGGGAACCGGATGCGCGCGGAACGCGGGAATCCGCTGCAGGTAGGCCTGGTAATGCTCATACTTTGCTCGAACCTGAACGGCGGGCGCGCGCTCCCATTCGATCAGCGATAAGGGCGGGTTGATGGGCACCTTCTTCTGCAGCTTGATGTCTGTGTGCTGCGTGCCCGAGGCATAATAGTGCTCGCTGATCATGTTCATGTTGTTCAGGCAGTGCAGTATGAGCTGTCCCGTCCAGTCGGCAGAGGAGAGATAGTCAGGAACATATTGGCCGTTGATGCGCCGGGCCTGGTCTGCGCCTTCCATCACGTCGGGCATGGCTCCGGGCGCGATAAGTTGGATCGTTGGATCGACCTTGCGCATTTCCTTTGCAAACAGGTCATACTTCAGCTCGAATTGCGGAAGCGCCATCGCGCCCATCTGGTAATCGCCCCAGGACTCATTTCCAATACCGAAATACCGGACGTGATACGGGGCAGCGTGGCCGTTGGCCGTGCGCCATTTTCCCATGGGAGTGGTGGCCGCGCCGTTGGTGTACTCGACTAACTCGCGCGCAGACCAGGCATCGCCAAAGCCTGCGTTGACTGTGATGTAAGGCTCCACGCCCAGCAGGCGACAGAGCGTGAGAAATTCATCCGTGCCCACATCGTTGGGCTGCACGGCGTGCCAGACGGGATCAAAGATGGGCGGGCGCTTGTCGATGTCGCCAACGCCGTAACGCCATTCATAGGCTGAGACAAAGTTGCCGCCCGGGAAGCGGAGAACGCCAAAGTGCAGTTGCTTCAGCGCGGCGACCACTTCGGGCCGGAAGCCGTCGATGTTGTCGGCGGGCATCAGCGAGACCGCTCCAACATGGAAGGAGCCAGTCCCCATGCCGGTGATCGTCAGGGTTGCGTTGTCGGTGTCGGCTGTGGCGGTGTAGTGCAGCAGGAACTTGCGATAGGCAGCACTCAGCCGGCGCAGTGTGATTGTCTGGCGGTCGGCTGCCGCCTGGCCCCAGATGAGCGTGACTTGAACCGCTGCCGTGGGAGAACCTGCCAGCACGATGCGTCCGGTGTAGGCCTTGCCTTTGCGAACAGCAATTCCTGATTGGACGAAACCGTGCGGCACCTTGGCGTCGAGTTGGACCTGCGGAGTCTGGTCGCCGGTGTAAGGAGCCTTGGTATCCATGACGACTACGCCGCTGCCGCCGATGGGAGACCACCAGCGTGTTGGAATGCGATTGAATCGAGGATTGCCCACGGTATTGCCCATGACCGGCGGCGGCGTAGGAGCGTTGGTGGCAACCGGGTAGAAGAACTTGCGGTCCACCAGCATCTCCGACCAGACGCCAGTGTTGACGATGTCGCCCCCATGTTCCAAAAACTGGCCGTAGATGTTTTTCGAAATGGGTGTGCTTGTCTTCGCGGTGTTGATGGTGGCGTGGATGCCGCCAGTCTGCGCCAGCAGGGGCGTTGGCATGGCCAGCAAGGGAAGAGACATCAGGGCTGGAATCCAGAAAAATCGCTTCTTGGCTGCGGTCGTTTTGAATCGGTGCATGTTGGGTTGGCTCCGGTGATGACGCATAGTGAGCGCCAGCATGTCTCAGTGCGCTGGCGGTTGAAAGTGTCTGCATGGGTGCGCGCGAGGGGCTGAAGGCGTCGATCGAATCCACGCACGGCTACTGTTCAATCGAGACCACGGTGATGGATCGCGGCGCCAACTGCAAGGACAGCTTGCCGCCCTGCACCTGCACCGCGGACGATTTTGGCACGACTGAATCTGGCGATGCAAAGCTGTTGACGCTGTCGATCGCAGGGGCGGTCAATGTTTCCGCATGGGCCGCTTTGGCGGGTGTGCCGGTCAGCCCGGCATCCACATCCACGGCGCTTTCCGGGTCAAGGTTGGTGATGGCCAGCAGAAATTTTCCATCCACTGCCTTGGCCGCAATGGCGTCAAGGCGCGGTAGGGTGACGCCATTGTGCGTGTAGGAGCCTGCATCCAATGTGACCGGAAGAAATGTGGCGTTTTGGAACGGAACATACATTTTGAAAACGTAGTAGGTGGGCGTCAGAATCATCTTTTGCTGGTCGGTGAGGATCATCGACTGCAACACGTTGACCATTTGCGCGATGTTGGCCATGCGAACCCGGTCAGCGTGCCGCGCGAAAATGTTCAGGTTCAGCGAGGCGAGAATGGCGTCACGAATGCTGTTCTGCTGGATGAGAAAGGCTGGATTGGTGCCTGGCAGCGGCGCATGCCACGCCCCCCACTCATCCACAGTCAAGGTCACTTTTTTCGCCGGATCGTATTTGTCCATCACGGCTTCCTGCTTGCGCAGAAACTCATCCATGAACAGGGTCGTGTGCAGGCCTTTGACGTAATCGTCGAGTCCAAACTTTTCAGAATTTGTTGACGGCGGCCAGCCGTTGGGAACCGTGTACCAGTGCAGAGATAGTCCGTTGATGTCCCAGGACCAGGTGTGTTTCTTCCAGGCTTGCATTACGGCTTCAGTCCAGGCCGTTTCCGGCGTGCCCGGCCCAACGGCGATCTTCAGCATGGGGTCTTGGGCTCGCTGCGCCGGATTCATATTCGCCACGAAGCGGCTATACACCTTCATCAAGCTGACGTAATAATCCGGCGTCATCGCGCCGCCACAATCCCAGCTTTCATTTCCAATACCAAGGAATCCTATCTTGTATGGATCAGGATGGCCGTTGGCAGCACGCTCTTTGGCCAGCGCCGTGGGCGCAGCAGCGGTCATGTATTCCAGCCAATCATGTGCTTCCTGCACCGTGCCAGAGCCGATATTGATTGACACATACGGGGTGCTGCCGATTTGCTGGATGAAATCCATGAACTCATCCGTGCCAAAGGCATTTGTGTCGATGACATCTCCCCAGGCTGAGTTCACCGTAGCGGGGCGCTTGTCCCGTGGGCCAATTCCATCGCGCCAGTGGTACTGGTCTGCGAAGCAGCCGCCCGGCCAGCGCACGTTGGGCACATGCAACTCCCGTAGCGCGTCAACCACATCCTTACGGATGCCTCGCGTGTTGGGTATCGATGAATCCGGCCCAACCCAGATGCCCCCATACAGGCCGTGTCCAAGATTCTCGGCGAATTGCCCGAAGATGTTGCGGTTGATCTGGGCGCCGGGTTTGGCTGCGTCGATGGTTATATGAACTGTGTCCGCTGCCAGTGCTGGCAATGACAGAATTGTAGCCAGTAGTCCTATGCCGAACTGAAGTTTCCCCTGCACCTGTTCCTCCCTGGATCCAAGCGGCCACTGGTTCCAAGGCGGGGGACCTTGTGACGCACGCCAAGCTGCGGACGATCTCAGCCAGTGTTTCAGCCTGATGTATTCCCCCTAGACGCTACAGAGGTGGCGTAAGATGCGTCCAGTCCAATAAATCGCTCGATAAAGATCGATTTCATCGATGGATTGTTTGGCGGAACTGTATGAACGCGTTCTGTACAGTCCCCCTTCAGAGCACTTTGGGTTTGCGATGTATTCCGAGGATTTCTGCAAGCGCTTTGGCTTCGGGAGTGGTCGCGCTCAAGTTCTGGCAAACAAGGTTCAGCCTCACGTCGCGCGTTTTTCCTGCGGGCAGTGGCAGGGATACAAAATCTCCACGCTCGATCTCGTGCTGAATCCGGTACTTTGGCAGCCAGCCAAAACATAGCCCGCTGCGAACAGCGGCAAGGGCCGATTCAATTGTTCCCACCGGAAGTACACGCTGGGCCGGGAGCCGCGGTTGTTGTTTCAGGCTTCCCGACGCGGCGCCCTCAATGGACACCAGGATATGTTGCATCAGATCCGAACGGGAAACCGTGCGCCGCAACCGGATCAGCGGATGATCTCGCCGCGCAACTGCGACCATGCCAATCACGGCGATGGGTTGGACGAGAAGCTCACGTGAAGCCAGCCCCGTAATGCAGAGCTGCGCATTGTGCAGGGAAAATTCCGAATCAGCGGAGAGAAATGTTCCTTGCCTCAGCTTCAGCCGCGCGTGTGGAAAACTGCGCGAGAAGATTGCGAAGGCTTCAAAGAGCCAGTCATCGGGAAAAATGCTGTCGACGGAAATCCGCAGCTCTGAAGCTCCACCCGATGCCAGCGCGCGCGCATGCTGCTCCAGCGCGTGGAATCCATCCAAATGCGGCTCCACATCGGCCAAAAGTACTCTGCCCGCTTCTGTCAGTTGCGCTTTTCGTCCGTGCAGCTCAAAGAGCCGAACGCCCAACTGCTCCTGCAATCGGCTAATGGCATAGCTAATGGTCGACTGCGACCGGTTCAGCTTTTTCGCCGCAGGGGCAAACCCGCCAAGCTGCACGACAGCCTGAAGAATTTCCCAAGCATCCAGACTGGTTTCCATGGTTCGAGAATACATCGAATAAATCGATGCGATTCACGAAGACGGAGCGGCTTATCTTGAAAGGGACTCCTCCGCGGGCATTTTCATGGGCTGGAAGGTGGCATTGCACCCGGCCTGCCTTTGCCGGTAGACTCGAAAAGCCGGGGTAGTTTGCGCAGATGCAATACGGCCCCGATGCACTCGATGCTTCGCCGGGAAGCCTACTGGAAAAAATCGAGTGAAAACACGGAGAGGTGGCAGAGCCCGGTTGAATGCACCTGACTCGAAATCAGGCATACCTTTACGGGTATCGGGGGTTCGAATCCCTCCCTCTCCGCCATTCACCCCCCTCCTCAAATCGCTCCGGTAATCTACGCAGCTTTCGGGTTGCACTTGCTGTGAGCTTCTGCCGAGATTGTGTCCGCGACAACCCAGGCTGCCGCAGCCATTGCCAAGGAAATTCCATTGCCAGCCCATGAAAAATGATCGTGCGGCGCTGTGAAGAGCTTGGGCAGCCAGATCAAAAGCTCAAAGCCTGCAATCATCACCGCGAGCAAGCGCGAGGCCAGCGGAGCCAACACGCCCGACAGAATAGCAGCGGCGGCCAGTAGGAAGCAGACGGTCGTAGTTGCCGCCCAGAAAACTTGGCCGGGTGGAATCCAGCGGGGCACCCAGGCTGGGATCGCAGAAAAGTAGACGATGTGATCCAGTGCAAATGAAATTGCGCAGATTCCATACGCCCGGCTGATGGCCCCCGCCTTGCCGGCCAGTGCGGAGCCGGACGGTGCCAGCAGCGAGCACAGCACGAGTCCTGCAATCACTAGGGAAGACTCCTCAAAGAAATTTCCCCAAGAATCGTAAATCTTCGGGTTCTCCAAAATTTTCGGAATCCACAATAAAGCAAAGAAGGCATACATCGCCGTTAGTGCGCCTGCGCCGATGCGCGCGCTGCGCGGCCAGAGCAAGGCAACACCGCTTGCCAGCTCACAAAGAGCTACGGCGTCTGCAAGCAGTGTGTGGTGCGGGATCGTGAGTGCGACGCGTTGCCAGTTGGTGGCGAAATCACTCCACGCAAAACCAATGAGGCCGAGCGCGATGGCCGCGCCCGCATAAAAATACCTGCCAAGATTCGATGTCATTGTTTTCTCCCCAGTGAGGTCGCAGGCGCAGCTGATCTGCTGGCCGCCTTGCGCCGGGCCATGCTGAATTCTGTGCCGTCACGTGGGGATGCCGGTACGCGGAACGATTGCAGAGTTCCTGCAGGACAGAGTACACCGGCGGGTCTTTGCCATCAAGACAAAGTTTGGGAACTGGTGGGCCCGGAGGGATTTGAACCCCCAACCAAAGGATTATGAGTCCTCTGCTCTAACCGTTGAGCTACAGGCCCGCTGAACCCCTTCATTGTAAATGCCGTGAAGCAGCAGCATCCCTGCTGAGTGTTGCCTGCGCGTGTTTGTAACGGATGCTGCTCGTCTTGCATTTGTACAAATACAGGCGCAGGACATGCGCAGGAACGGGACGATGCAGATTATGTGGAACAAATTCATCCATGCGGCGGTTTTGGCTCCGCTTTTTCTGGCTCCCGCTCGGCTCGGCGCACAAACGCAATCGTGGATGCTTCCAGCGTCGGCGAACCCGATGCAGGCGCGCGCCACTCTGTCGTTAGCCGTGCAGCCCACCGCGCAGTCGGGCGCAGAAACAGGCACGCTGACGCTGGCCGATGCTGTAGCCATTGCGCTCCGGCAAAATCCTGACCTGAATGCGGCCCAGGCTGAAGTTGCGCAGGCGCATGCGAGCCTGGGACAGGCAGAAGCAGACTTTTTGCCACGGTTCACATTTACGGAAAATGCGACGGTGGGCGATGATCCTGTCTACGCATTTGGAACGCGTCTGCG
>DAHUZD010000270.1 GCA_027306745.1 Acidobacteriaceae bacterium | reverse complement strand
CATCGAGCCAGAACGAACGAAGGGGCGCGAACAACCCGCGCCCCTTCGTTCGCTCTGCTGGATTTTTCTTGTCGTCTAAAACCGGGCCAGATCCACCATCGCCCGCAGAAGATCCTCCGGCTGCGGCAGGATCGCGTCCTCCAGCAGCGGCTGATACGCCACAAAAACATCCTTGGCGGCAACGCGGCGCACCGGCGCATCCAAATCCTCAAACAACTCATCAGCAATGCGCGCGGCAATCTCGGCCCCATAGCCCCAGCTCTGCATGTCCTCATAGGCCACAATCACGCGGCTGGTCTTGCGCACTGAAGTTGCAATCGCCTCCCAATCATAGGGATTCAGCGTGCGCAGATCGATCACTTCGACCGACAGATTCTGCTCCCGCTCGGCGCGCTGCGCCGCCTGCAAAGCCCGCGGCACCACCGCACCGTAAGTGATGACCGTCAGATCCTTCCCGGCGCGCACCGTCTTGGCTTTGCCAAAGGGAATCATGTACTCCGGGCCGGGGTCCACGCTGCGCCCGTAGGTCTCGCGGTACAAACGCTTGTGCTCCAAAAACAGCACGGGATCATCGCTGCGAATGGCCGTGCGCAGCAGTCCATTGGCGTCCAGCGCATTCGACGGAAAGACCACGCGGATGCCCGGCGTGTGCGTAAAAATGCTCTCGCCACATTGGGAGTGGTAAATGGATCCACCCGTCAAATATCCGCCGATGGCCACGCGCATCACCATCGGAGCCGAAAAATTATTGTTCGACCGCCAGCGGATCAGCGGTAACTCATTGCGCAACTGGTGCATGGCTGGCCAGATGTAATCAAAAAATTGAATCTCCACCACCGGCTTCATGCCGCGCGTGCCCATGCCCGTGGCCCGGCCAATGATGCACGCCTCGGCGAGCAACGAATTGAACACGCGCTCAGAACCGAAGGCCTTCTGCAAACCGGCCGTCAGCTTAAAAACGCCGCCCTTGCCCTTGACCAGCCCGGCCTTCAAATACTCTTCACGGCTGCAATCGGCCACATCCTCGCCAAAGATGACGATTCGCTCATCGCGCCGCATCTCCTGCGCCAGGCAGGTGTTGATGAGTTCAGCCATCGTGTGCTCCGGCTCTTCGGCCTTGGGCGTGGGCGCGGCAGACTCCACCACGGCCGTCGGCGGCATGGCGTCGCAGTAGATGTGCTGCAGAATGGTATCCGTGCTGGGCAGCGGTGCAGCCAACGCGTGTTCTGCGGCCAGGCGTACCTGCTCATCCACTTCCTGTTCCAATCGCGTCAGGGCCTGTTCATCCAGAATCCCCTCGCGCAGCAGATACATCTGCAGGCGCGGCAGCGGATCGCGCAGTGCGTCAGCCTCGCGCTCGGCATCAGGCCGGTACAGCCGCTCGTCGTCAGAGAGCGAGTGCGAGTACGGACGAATCACGTGCCCGTGCACCAGCGCCGGGCCTTTGCCCGCGCGGCAATGCGCCACGGCCTTCCGCATGGCTGCATAGCTGGCTACGGGATCCGTTCCATCCACTTCTGCAAAGTAAAAGTTAGGAAAGTTCGCCACCAGACGCGAAATGTTGCCGCCCGGCGTGTTCACCTCCACCGGCACGGAGATGGCGTAGCCATTGTCCTCCACCACGAAAAGCAGCGGCAGCTTGCCGTTGGAGGCTGCATTGATGGACTCCCAAAACTCACCCTCGCTGGTGGCACCCTCGCCCAGCGAAACGTAGGTGACCTCGTCACCGTGGAAGCGCACATCCTTCAACAACCGGTAATCGAATGCGCCTGCACCGCCCTCCGGCTTGCGCGCCGCTTCAGGATGTCGCGCAAAATACCGCCCCGCCTCTGCACAGCCCACGGCCTGCACGCATTGCGATCCAGTCGCGGACGATGGCGTTACGATGTGCAGCGCAGGATCGGTCCAGTGAGAAGGCATCTGGCGTCCGCCACTGGCCGTATCCGTGGCCGCACCCACGGCCTGCAAGAGCATCGTCTCCGGCGTGACGCCCAGCGTCAAACTCAGCGCGCGGTCGCGGTAATAGGGGTAGAACCAGTCGTAGCCCGGCTTCAGCGCCATGCCCGCGGCGATCAGCAGCGCCTCATGCCCGGCGCAGGAGATTTGAAAATATATCTTTTGTTGCCGTTTCAGGAGAATTTCGCGGTCATCCACGCGGCGGGAAAGATACATCAGCCGGTAGATCTGCACCATCTGCTGCGCCGTCAGTCCGGCTTCCTCATGCGAGGGCCGGGCCTTTGTCTCCGCCGTACTGGTCTGCGCCATG
The DNA here is from genome assembly GCA_027306745.1 of Acidobacteriaceae bacterium. Classification (GTDB taxonomy): domain Bacteria; phylum Acidobacteriota; class Terriglobia; order Terriglobales; family Acidobacteriaceae; genus JAJZCX01. Next base: position 1,083 of record DAHUZD010000270.1, on the reverse strand, counting down.
CCTGCCTGCCGCCTCCGCAAAAAGTGCTGTCCCGTTACGGTATTGTACCGGCTTCCCTAGGCCGCCGCCACAGCCATTCTTCCAGAAGAAAATCCCCGGCGGGGTTGACCCTCGTTTTTCCAACATGCTCTAATAGCGCGGTTCCTGTCTTATGGGCTTCCGGCCATCGCCACCGCCAAAAATAGAGGCGATGCGGCCTAAAACTGCCCGGATCATGGAACCAAGTACCCGGTTGTACCGGAGCGTTTCTGGAGGAACATCTTGGAAGCTTTGTTCGCGAATGCGGCCATGCTGCTGTTGCAAACCACGCCCGATGCCGCATCATCCGCCGCATCCACCACTGCGTCCAGCGCAGACGCAAGCTATCTTTGGGGCGCCATGGGCGTGGCCGTGCTGGCCCTGCTGGTGGCCTTTCTTTTCTCCCGTTCCGTGCTGGCGTCCGACAGTGGCACGCCAGAGATGCAAGCCATCTCCAATGCCATCCGCGAAGGCGCTGAGGCCTTCATGCGTCGGCAATACACCGCCATTGGTGCGCTGGCGCTGGTCATCGCCGCCCTGCTCTACGCCGGCTATCACATGTATGCGCGCACTGCGCCCTACGCCGGCATGACGGTCGTCAGCTTCCTCATCGGAGCCATCTGCTCAGCCATTGCCGGATACACCGGCATGTATGTCTCCATCCGCGCCAATATCCGCACGGCTAGCGCCGCACGCACCAGCCTGAATCGCGCTCTGCAACTGGCCCTGCGCGGCGGAGCCGTCACCGGCCTGGTCGTCGTCGCACTCTCGCTGCTCGGCGTGGGCATCCTCTTTCTGGCCTTCGGCGGCATCCGCCATCCGCAAGAGGTTCCCTACCGCCTCGTCGGCTTTGGCTTTGGAGCCTCGCTGGTCGCCCTCTTCGCACAACTCGGCGGCGGCATCTCCACCAAGGCCGCTGACGTAGGTGCAGACCTGGTGGGCAAGGTCGAAGCGGGCATTCCTGAGGATGATCCGCGCAACCCGGCCGTGATTGCGGACTGGGTCGGTGATAACGTGGGCGACGGTGCGGGCCGCGGTGCTGACCTCTTCGAATCGACCGCCGCG
>DAHUZD010000268.1 GCA_027306745.1 Acidobacteriaceae bacterium | reverse complement strand
ACAGTGGGTCTACATTTTGAATACGCATCGCTATATGGCTTATCAAAACAACTGACCAATCCATCGACTACCGCAAGATTAATTTTGTTACCCAAGGTCGGCTTCGCTTCTGCCAGCCGGGCACGTTGATGGATTAGTTCTTGCCTATCTCCTTGCATAAAAGCAGTCGTCGCCAAGACATAGATATTCCATGCAAGATCGCCATTCGGAGATTCATGCAGGTTTAACGATTCTAAAATTCGATGGCTTGCAATCTCTTTCAGGCCAGCCATAGCGTAGAGTTGCCCAGCGTGAAACGAAAGATTTCTACGATCTCCTTCAGTCATTCTCGTAGGCCTATCCGCTACATACGTATCGATCAGCATGGCAGCCTGAACAAAACATCCATTTAGCTGGTAGACTCGCCAGCCACCGGCCTGGTCCTGATCGAACGCAGCGGTTGGCAACGCAAGAAGCGATTCCAGTTGTCTGGGCTGGATGATGCAAACGTCTGCAAATGCTGGCGACTGGACTTTCTCTGCTGACGCAAAATGCATTGAGCCAAGAAGGAGCCAGCTTGCAAAAATTATTTTATGCTTCATGGGTTCCATTCTTTTCAGTAAGGTTTTCTGGATATGTAAGCAGCATAGTCGAACATCTTGCACGGCAACCGGCAATTTCCCAAACATTCATCTTCATGCCTCTATAGAAAGCCGCGCACTGTCAGGCCCTTGCTTCAATGCTCCTTCGGCCTGCCCAGACGCATGTTGAACCCCACCATCGGCCCCCAAACATTGATGCCGAAGTCGGGATACTTCGGCTCCGACAGGTATGCGTTGGAGATGTGCATGTACGTCGCGCCAAACTCCACGCTGTACTTTGGATTGAGATTCCAGCGCGCTCCGCTGCCCACCATCAACGTAAAGGTCAGGTCTTGGCCCTGCGCGTACTCCACGCCCTGCGGCCCCTTGGCGTTGATGTCGCCCACGCCGCCACGCATTTCGTAGTAAGGGACCACCCTCCAGTTGCGCGGAATAAAATTGCGCCGGATGCCGTAGTCAAACGCCACGTAGTGCGTCTCGGCTCCGCGCGGAATCATCGTCACAGCCAGGCTAAAGGTAAAGTCCCAGCTTCCGCGCAAAACCGACGGCCCATTGATGCCGCTCACATGCCAGCGCAGTGAGGTGATATCGGGCACCAGCGTATAGTGCAGCGGCCATGTTGTGTACCGGCTGCCCACCAGAAAATCAAAAATCAGCGGGACGTTGAAGGGCAAATACCCCACTTCTTCGGAGAACTCCAGCTTGTTGCGGTAGTAAATGTCCTGGTTGCGGTCAGGGATGTCCTTGGACCGCCTGGGAGACGGCGCTGAAACCGTGGGGGATGGGTCACTCAGGGTTGCCAGTGCGCTCGTTTGAGCCAAAGCCTGTTGTGCAATTGTCGTGACCAGACAACACAGCAACCCGCAGGAATACATTCGCATAAAAACCAAACAGGCGTTTTATGAGATTTGCTTTCTGCGTACTACTGAAAGATTTTAGATCAAAACAAAATTGCGTGCCACGGCGAAAAAATCCGCTGTATCGGCCTGCTGCATATTTCGCTCCGGCAATCGACACTGCATCCTCTGGCATCCATCGCAAAGCCAGCCCATCCCTGCTGACAGCCGCAAATTGACTTCCCTCACCGCAGCGTTTAGCTTCGACTTTTTAGAAGTTCTGCACCTGCCATGAGGATTCGACCGCAATGAAGACTCTGAACTACCGATTCTTTCTCCCAGCCCTGCTGGCTGCGCTCTGCCTGTTCGGCACGGCGCGCGCACAGGATTTAGCCAGCTTTGAGAAGCGCGTCACCGTCAAAGTGCTGCCGAATGGCCTGACGCTCATCCTCTGCCGCCGGCCCGAAGCGCCCGTTTTCAGCTTCTTCACCATCGTCAACGCGGGCAGCGTGCAAGACCCTATGGGCGAGTCTGGCATTGCGCACATGTTTGAGCATCTGGCCTTCAAAGGCACAGACACCATCGGCACCACAGATTACCCGGCGGAAAAAGCCGCGCTGGCCAAGGTGGAAACGGCCTACGCCGCCTATGATGCCGAGTTCCGCAAGCGTGTTGGCCGCGACCCAGCCAAACTGCAAGCGCTGCATGTGCAGTTTGACGCGGCCATGGCTACCGCGCAAAAGTACGTCATCCCCAACCAGTTCACGCAAATCGCCGAAACCAACGGCGCAACCGGCATCAACGCCAGCACCTCGCTGGATGACACGCAGTACTTTTGGAGTATGCCCGCCAATCGCCTGCAACTGTGGGCGTACATGGAGAGCGGGCGCATCGCCCACCCCGTGCCGCGCGAGTTCTACAAGGAACGCAACGTCGTCAATGAAGAGCGGCGCATGCGCATTGACTCCAGCCCCATCGGCTATCTGGTGGAGCAATTTCTCGCCGCAGCTTACACCGCGCATCCCTACGGTCGTCCCGGCGTCGGCTGGGAATCGGAGATCACGCAGATCAGCGCCACGCAGGCCATGGCCTTCCACAAAAAGTATTACGTCCCAGCCAATATCGTTGTCACCGTGGTTGGCGACATCGACCCCAAATCCGCGCTGCCCATGCTGACAAAATACTTTGGGTCCATTCCCGCTGGCCCCAAACCGCTGCCGCTGGCCACGGTCGAACCACCCCAGCGCGGCGAACGCAGCGTTGTCTTGCGCGAGGCGACCCAGCCCATTTACGTCGAGGGCTACCATCGCCCGGACTATCTCGACAAAGACGATACTGTCTATGACGCCATCAGCGACATCCTGTCGAACGGCCGCACCTCGCGCCTATACCGCAGCCTGGTGCGCGACCAAAAGATCGCCGCCGACGCGGCCGGCTTCAGCGGCTTCCCCGGCGATAAGTATCCGAACCTCTTCGCTTTTTACGCCGTCCCCACGCCCGGCCACACGCCGCAGCAGATGCGCGCCGCCATCCACAAGCAAATCGACCTGCTGAAGACCCAGGACGTCACCGATGCTGAGCTGCAAATGTACAAGACGCGCGCCCGTGTGGATCTGCTGCGTAGTCTGGATGACAACCAAGGGCTGGCAGAAGAACTCGGCACCTATCAATTGCGCTATGGCGACTGGCGCATGCTCTTCAACCAGATGCAAAAGATCGACGCCGTCACCCAGGCCGACATCCGCCGCGTTGCCAATCAGGTTTTCACCGCGGACAACCGCACCTGCGCGATGATCGAATACACTCCACCCACGCAACCGAAGAAACCGGCGCAAACCGCTGCCACCCCGGCCAAGGCAAGTGCACGCTAATGCAGATTCGCTACGTACACCGCTCACTCGTCTTCACACTGGCCGCAACTGCATTCGCGCCTGTTGCCATGGCGCAGGCCAAGCCCGCACAGCCACCAGCACCGCTGCCGCAGCCCCAACAAGCGCAGCCTTGGACAAAGATTCCCATTCCACCGCTGCCCGCCTTTCATCCCCAGCAGCCCAAGCGCATCGTGCTGGCCAACGGCCTCACCATCTTTTTGCAAGAGGATCACGAACTGCCTTTGATTGATGGCTTCGTACTCATCCGCGGCGGCTCCAGCGATGAGCCAGCCAGCAAGACTGGCATGCTCGACCTGTACAGCCAGGCCTGGCGCACCAGCGGCACGGCCCAGATGAACGGTGACCAGATGGACGACATTCTGGAAGCCAAGGCAGCCAAGATTGAAACCGCCAACGACGACGATTCC
>DAHUZD010000256.1 GCA_027306745.1 Acidobacteriaceae bacterium | reverse complement strand
CGCGGGTGGGTCTTCACTTTCATCTTAAATGGATGCGCACCTATTGAGTTGGACGCAGTGAGTCGAAAATCGGCAGCAGGCCTGCGCCGTTAAAACAGGCCAGATTGTTTGCGCGGGGGGTCGATGCCGAGGTGCTGATAGGCCAGGCGTGTGGCGACGCGTCCGCGTGGCGTGCGGTCTAAAAATCCAATCTGAATCAGAAAGGGTTCGTAGACCTCTTCGAGTGCATCTTCTTCCTCGGCCAGGGCGGCGGCCAGAGTGTTCAGGCCAACGGGTCCGCCATCATATTTTTCGATGATCGTGCGCAGCAGGCGGCGATCCATCTCATCGAAGCCGTGTGCATCCACTTCGAGTAGTTCCAGCGCGGTGATGGCGGTTGGGCGATCGATGCGTCCGCTGCCGCGCACCTGCGCATAGTCGCGCACGCGCCGCAGCAGCCGGTTGGCGATGCGAGGCGTGCCGCGGGAGCGCAAGGCGATCTCCGCGGCGCCATCAGGGTCGACAGGAATTTGCAGCACCTCTGCTGAACGCTCGACGATGATGCGCAGCTCGTCCTCGGTGTAAAACTCCAACCGTAGCAGAATGCCAAAGCGCGCCAGCAGCGGAGAAGCCAAAAGTCCGGGCCGCGTGGTGGCCGCCACAAATGTGAAGGGATGCAGGTCCATCACATGCGTGCGCGCGGCGGGACCTTGGCCGATCATGATGTCCAGCTTGTAGTCCTCCAACGCCGTGTAGAGCTTCTCTTGCAGGCCGGCCTGTAGGCGGTGGATCTCATCGAGGAAGAGTACTTGATGCTGCTTCAGATTTGTGAGGATGGCGGTCAGGTCGCCTTGAATTTGCAGCGCTGGGCCGGAGGTTTGCTGAAAGGCCACGCCCAATTCGTTGGCGATGATGTTGGCCAGCGTGGTTTTGCCCAGGCCCGGCGGGCCAGAGAGCACGACGTGGTCCAGAGCCTCGCCGCGATTGCGCGCCGCCTCCAGCGCGATGGCCAGTTGTTCCTTGGCCTTGCGCTGGCCGATAAATTCGCCCAGACGCTGCGGGCGCAGCTTCAGCTCAAAGCTGGCGTCATCCTCCACCACAGCGGCGGAGACGCGGCGTGCCGTGCGGTCCGGGGTGCGATCCTGGGTGAAGTCTGCGGGCATGTAAGCGGATGGTACCGCGCGCGCCCAAGGCGGTGCAACGGCGCAAGCTGGCTAGACCAGCCGGTGGCCTGCGAGGGATTCGAGCACGGCCAGCGGCGACTCTTCTGGCGCGACCATGGCCTCTGGCGCAACGAGAAGCGTTTGCTCCAAGGCAAACCTGCCCGAGAGAACGGCGTGCGGCACCGAGTCGGTATAGACCATCCAACTGGAACCGGGCGGCAGCGAAACGGCGGTGTGCTGGCCGTTCGTTTGATAGTCCGCATTCTCCTTCAAAACATCATGGAAGCGCAGCATGAACTGGTCATAGGGTGAGCGACGCAGCGCAGGCCATGCCCTGCCCAGCGGCGTGCGGCCCAGTGTCGAGCGGACGGCACGTTGCAGCGAGCCATCCGCGCGGGGCGCGGGTGTTGTTGCGGGCACCATCTGCGGAATGAGCGTGCGGAAGGGTTCGCCGACGACCCACTCGCGCGATTGCGTGGGGTGAATGTTGGTAAAGAAGCGCAGGATGCGCGCGCCGTGTGTGGGCCGCGTGGGGAAGGCATCGGTGTGCAGCAGGTCATTGCGCTTGTGCAAGGGCAGGGATCGGCCCTGTTCTTCCAGCGGACGAAAACTGGCGTAGTCCACTTGCCAGCGCGTCGTGTAGGGCGAGAGAAATTCCGTCAAGAATTGCAGTGTGCTGCGGGAGTAGCCGCGCAGAATATGCAGCAGGCGTTGACTGGCTGCGGGATCGTCGGAGGCCAACTTTGCGCCCGCGATGCGGTCTTGCAGCGGCTTGTAAGCGAGATTTTTATGGAGCGAGCGGTGGCTGTGTTCCAGTCCACGCAGAAAGGCCAAATCCTCTGCTGTCAGCGCGATGGGCGATTGCGGAAAAAGCAGGATATTTCCAGCTTCCAATTGGTGGCAGAATTCCAGCGCATTGGCGTGGCTGCTGGATGCCGGGTGGGCCGGGATGGTGATGACGCGATGCATGGCGGAGGGATGGTGCAGGCTACGGTTGCCCGGCCAGTTTGCGGCGGAGCCAGAGGCTGAGCAAGTAGGCCAGGCTGACCAGCATGGCCGTCAGGCCGACGGGTGCAGCGATGAATTTGTAGCTGATGCTGAGGTTCTGGATGGAGATATGATGCAGTGCATCATAAAAGATGACGCCGAAGATGGCGCAAAACGTGGTGGCAAAGAAAGCCATAAAGCCAGCCGCCACGCCCAGCAGCAG